>JAAYBA010000450.1 GCA_012719085.1 Planctomycetota bacterium | reverse complement strand
GCCTTCGGTGCCGCAGGCCAGGCGTCCCGTGGCGGGACCGACCATTCGAAAACCCAACTTCGTCAGCGTTGCGACGTTCGCCTGAACGATAGGGTTGGCCCACATCCGGCTGTTCATCGCCGGGGCAAACAGCATCGGCGTGCCCCAGCAGGCACAGAGAGTCACGCTGAGCAGATCGTCGCAGATCCCGTGGGCGACCTTGCCGAGGATATTGGCCGTCGCCGGTGCCACGACCACGAGGTCGGCCCAGTCGGCCAGGGCGATGTGGGCGCTGCTGTGTTTCTCAGTGGCGCTCCAGAGAGTGGTGAACACCGGCGCACGCGTCACGGCCTCGAAACTCTTGGGCCCCACGAATCGGCAGGCCCCCTCGGTCATCACCGTCCGTACGGCGGCGCCGGCCGCCGTCAGCTTGCTCGCCAGGTCCACCGCCTTGTAGGCGGCGACGCCCCCGGTGACCCCCAGCAGGATGTTGCGCGTCTCGACCATGGAAATGCGATGCCCGGCCAGGCCGGACCCCGAAAAGGCCTACAACTTCAGCCTCCACAAATCAGCTTCGCCGCCCTTGCCCATGCCCGAGGTCCCCTCGATGGTGATCTTGTCCTGCAAGATCTCCTGGGCCACGATTTCCAGCAGCGTCAGCCCCGACGAATCGTCGATCAGCGGCCGCGAGCCCTGGAGCAGTTCGGCCATCCGCTTCTGCACGAGGGCGGCCAGTTTGAATCGCCCCCCAACCTTGTTCACGACTTCAGCACTCTTGAGTTCGTCCAGCATCACTGTTCTCCAGCGGAGCCACCGCGTCCACTCGGTGACGGTGTGCCATCGAGGGCGCGCTCGATGATCTGCACCACCTCATCGACGGCGTGCTCCAGGTTCTCGTTGATGACCATGTTGTTGTAGTGTTCCCAGGCCGAGGCGATCTCGGCGCTGGCCTTGTCGAGGCGTCTCTGGATGACCTCGGCACTGTCACGGCCCCGTCGCCCAATGCGATCGGCCAGTACTTTCTCGTCCGGCGGCAGGATGAAGATCATCACCGCATCGGGATAGACGGCCTTGGCCTGCCGGCCCCCCTGCACGTCGATCTCGAGAATGACGTTCTGCCCGGTCTGGAGCACCTCATCCACCTTGTCCTTCGGCGTGCCGTAGAGGTTTCCGAACACATCGGCATATTCGAGGAGCAGCCCCCGTTCGATTCGCCCGCGAAACTCCTGCTCGGAGACGAACCAGTAGTCTTTGCCGTTCTGCTCGCCCGGCCCCGGCGGGCGGGTCGTCAGCGAAACGCTCAAGTGCACGTTCTTCAGCCGCCGCAGGACCTCGCGGCAGATGGTGCTCTTTCCCACGCCGGATGGGCCGCTGATGACAATTGCTTTGCCGCGTCGATGGGTCTGCTGATCTGCTATGCTGGTCATGGTCACAATCCGATGCGGCACGACCGGCCGGAAGACCGATCCGGCCCGTGAGGCTCCACGGATATGCCGCCCGTCACTCCACGTTCTGGATCTGCTCTTTCAATCTTTCGATCAGGCATTTCATATCGACGACGCGCCGCACGATTTCGGCGTCGGCCGCCTTGCTCGCCACCGTGTTCGCTTCCCGAAGCATCTCCTGACTCAGGAAGTCCAGCCGACGGCCCGCCTGGCCCTCCGTCTGGCAGATCTGCGAGAACTGCTGCAAGTGCGCATCCAGTCGGGAGATCTCCTCGGAGATGTCCGACCGATCCGCAAGAATCGCCACTTCGCGCGACAGCGTTTCCTCGTCCAGCTTCAATTTCGCCTCCGCCAGCAGCGCATCGACCCGTCGGCGCAGCCGCTTGGCATACTCGTTGATCAACCCGCCGCTCTTGCTGCGTACGGCTGACAACTCGCGGGCCATCGCTTCGCAGTTGCCCCGCAGATCGGCTTCGAGAAAACGCCCTTCCGCTTCTCGCATCTGCTGGAGCCTGCCGATCGCCTCACGAGCGATCGCCAGCACCACCTCGCGGATCCTCTCGCTCTCCTGCTCGTCCGGCACCACCGGATGGACAACGCCGGGCAGGTCCAGCAGACTGGCCAGATCGATGGTCCCCCCGACGCCGACAGACGAGCCAACGGCGTTGAGCCGCTCGACAACCGACCGCAGTGCGACCTCGTCGATTTCGAACAGGGCGCTGGCGACGACTCCCTTGAGTCGGACCACACAGTTGATCGTGCCGCGCGACAGGTTCTTGCGCAACAGCTTGTCGATATCGTCTTCCAGAAACGCGACGGCTTCGGGCAGCTTGATAATGGTCTTGAGGTAGCGATTGTTCACCGCCTTGATCTCGACGGCATAGCAGACTCCGTCGAGCTGACCATCGGCGCTACCATAACCAGTCATGCTGTTGAGCATACTCTCTTGCCTTCAAGAACGCGAAACGACGTCCCTGCGCGTCGGGCCCGACCACACCCGCCCGCACGAGGATTCCGCCCTGTCGCCCAGTTTATCGGTCCGATCCGTTTGCATCGGCGCCCGCGTCGGCGGGCACCTGTGGGGCCGTCTCCTGCGGAATCGCCTCGCCGCCGGCCGGCGCCGGACTCTCGGCGGGCGACTGCGGCATCGTCACCGTCGATTCGGTGCCGTACTCGCTGATCGTGGGCCTGTAGTACTTGTTCATCACCACCGCCAGCAGCAGGAAGACCGCCACCAGGACGATGGTCACCCACGTCAGAAAGTCGCCCGTCTTCGAGCCCAGAAGACCGCCGGCCATGCCCCCGCCGAAGGCCGCCGACAGCCCGCCGCCGCGACCTTTCTGGACCAGGATCACCAGAACCAGCACGATGGCCACGAGAACGAACAACGCGGCCACCAGCTTCATCAGAATACCAACCGCCAAAATCGGTAGAACAGTCATGTTGGTGCCCCAAACACACATCATTCAATTGGATCTCCGTCGCGCTTCGGCCCCAAAGCGGTCCGTCAAGCAGCGGCCTCGATGATCTGCACGAAATCATCGGCTTTCAGACTGGCCCCACCGACCAGACAGCCGTCCACATCCTCCTGACCCATCAGTTCCTCAGCATTGTCGGCCTTGACCGATCCGCCGTAAAGAATCCGCATCTCGTCGGCCACGCTCTGACCGTACATCTCGGCCAGCAGCTTGCGGATGAATGCGTGAACCTCCTGAGCCTGCTCGCGCGTCGCCGTTCGGCCCGTGCCGATCGCCCAGACCGGCTCGTATGCGATCGTCACGGCGGAGACCTTCTCGGCGCTGAGTCCGGCCAGCCCAGCGCGGGTCTGTCGCTCGACGACCTGCTCGGTCTGTGAGGCGTCGCGCTCTTCGAGCAGTTCCCCGACGCACAGAATCGGCAGCAGGCCGCCTGACAGCGATGCCGTCAGCTTCTTGTTGATCAGCTCGTCGCTCTCGCCCAGAACGTGTCGCCGCTCCGAGTGTCCACAGAGAACGTACGTGCAACCGACGTCCTTGAGCATCGCCGCGCTGATCTCCCCCGTGAACGCCCCTTTGGCCTCGAAGTAGACATCCTGGGCGCCAAGCGCCACGCCCGACGAGCTGATGGCCTGCCCGACCGACGACAGATACACGAACGGCGGGATCACAGCCACGTCCACGCTGCCGCCGGCCAGCCCCGACGAACCGTCGACGACGGCTTTGGCCAGATCCACGCCCGAACGGCAGTCGGTGTTCATTTTCCAGTTCCCGGCTACAAACGGCTTTCTCATTGCGCTCTCCTGTCGTGGTCTCTCACTGTCACAGTAACTCGGTGGCCCGCGGGAAGCTGCCCAGGATCGACAGTTGCAGGCAGTGTTGTCGTGACTCTTCCAGGCCGACCTGAATCCTCTCCTCGGTGTGATGCCCGAGGAAATCGACGAAGAAGTAGTACTCCCACCCGCGCTTCTTGCTCGGCCGCGATTCGATATTGGTCAGGTTGATGTTGTACTTCTTGAACACCTCCAGCACGTCGGCCAGGGCCCCGGCCTTGTGCGCCGTGCTGAAGAGGATCGCCGTCTTGTCCTCGCCGGTCGGCTTGGCGTCCTCCCTGCTGACAACCAGAAACCGCGTGACATTGTTGGCGATGTCCTCGACGTTCTCGCAGATCATCTTGAGCCCATACAACTCGGCGGCAATCTTCGATCCGATGGCGGCGGCATGCGGCTCCTCGGCGGCCATCTGCGCCGCTCGGGCGGTCGAGGCCACGGGAATCGTCTTGGCCTCCTTGAACGTCGCCGTCAGCCAGTTGCGGCATTGGGCGAACACTTCGGGCTTCGAGTAGATCTTCTCCACCTCTTCCAGCGAGCAATTCGCCAGCAGGTTGTGGTGAATCGACATCAACACCTCGGCACAGACCTTCACGTCCGTGTCGATCAGCGCATCGAGCGTCTCGATGACGCCCCCGCCCGTCGAATTCTCGATCGGGACGATCCCGAGGTCACAGTGTTCCCTGCCGATCTCGTCGAAGACGCTGCGGATGTCGGCCAGCGGTTCGTACTCAACGCTCTGGCCGAACTTGAGCATGGCGGCGGTGTGACTGAAGCTGCCCGCCGGACCGAGATAGGCGATCCGAAGCGGCTTCTCCAGCATGAATGACCCGCTCATCAGTTCCCGCCAGATCGCAATCAGCGTGCGGTCGGGCAACGGCCCCTGATTCGCCCTGCGAATCCTGGCCAGCACCTGCTTCTCGCGATCCGGCGCATAGATCGGCCCGTCGGTGCGGCTCTTGAGCTTGCCCACTTCCACAACCACGCGCGCTCGCTCATTGAGCAACTTGACCAACTCAAGGTCGATTTCGTCTATTCGATTTCGCAGGTCGTCTAACGACATAATCCCAACTCGACTTCGTTCGCGACGCTCCCCGGCGGCGAAAGGCTGGTCGCTCCACGCGGAGGTTACCCGTGGTCAAACCCCTATTGCCGGCCCGGTCGTCCTTCACAGGCTCGATTCGATCTCGTGAAAACTCTTTTTCTTATCAGGATTTTGCCCTTGCGTCAAAGGATTTCGCCCGTAAGGTGAATATTTGTGTGAGAAATGCCGGTTGCAGACCGACCGGCCGGCGCGCGACCCACGTAGGAACCGAAGCATCCTTCACATGGACAGGAACTTTGGGCAGGAGGCCGATGGCATGACGGCAGGCATGCTGCGATACACGATCTTCGATACCTGCTGGGGCTGCTTCGGCCTGGCCTGCACCGGCGAGCAGGTCCGGCGAACCATCCTTCCCATGCCGGATGCCGCAACGGTCCGGACGGCGCTGCTGGCGGGCTTGGACGAGCCATCATCTCAGAATCTCGTCTTCGAAAGGGACTTGGCCCACAGCCTGCAACAGCGCATCGTTGCCTATTTCGAGGGCGACAACACCGATTTCAGTACTGATCCGGCGGTTGACCTCGGCGGTCTGGGACCGTTTTCGCAGGCCATTCTGACGGCCTGCCGACAGATTCCGATCGGCCGGACGCAGACCTATGCGGCCCTGGCCCGGAGCGTCGGCCGCCCTCACGGGGCTCGGGCAGTCGGCAACGCCCTCGCCACCAATCCCATGCCCCTGATCGTACCGTGCCATCGCGTCTTGCGAACCGATGGGGGCCTTGGAGGCTTCTCCGCCCCCGGCGGCACGGCGACCAAACAGAAGATGCTCCTGCACGAGCAGTCCATGTGCCCTACGCAGGCACAGGCCATGTCATGCGGATCCTTATGGACACACTGAGCCGATCAGCCCGCAGGAACCGGGCCCTCTCAATTCCCT
>JAAYBA010000449.1 GCA_012719085.1 Planctomycetota bacterium | reverse complement strand
GTCCGTCTGGGCTGTTGCGGACCCGACCACGCCCGGAATCAGAAGGCAGAGAAACACAAATAACGATCGCTTGAACATGACATGTCCTCCTTCCCATCGAGTGAACCTCGGCAGGCTCGGACTCCGCATATCTCGGCCCCTGGCGAACGCCAACCGAAGACCCTTCCGAGCCCTCTGTATCACCTTACCGATCGACAGCGGGCTCGTCAAGTCCGTCTTCCCTCCGTGTTGATCGGATTACGGCTGTGATCGCAGCCGCTGCTCAATGTGCTCGATCCGCTCGGTCAACTCGTCAATCTCCCTGAACTTGGTGTGCTGATCGAGGATGTCGCGGGCGGCCAGCCGCTTCAAGCGACCGTCCTTGGTGTCCAGGAGGCCCACCAGCGTCTCTACGGCCTTGGTAACGCTCTGCGAGAGCAGGGCGAACCCTTGGGCGGCCAGTTCATTCCTTTGCCGGTCGAGTTCGGCCTTGAAGGCAGGGTCCTTCAACCACATGTAGAGCGTGTCCCGGCTGACCTTACCCTTCTTGCAGGCGGCGGTATACGTCGGGCTGGCCAGCAGCACCGGCAGGAACCTCGTTTGCCGGGCCGTCAGTCTGGATTCGCTGTCGTTCCGTCGGTTTGTGTCAGATTCTGTCGTCATGGCTGTTCCGTCTCTCCTCGGTCAGTCTGCAAATGGCCATCGATGGGCATTCCGGGGTAGTGCCGCGTCCCTTCGGCATCTCGGAGCATCTGACGAAACTCGCCCATTGTCATCTTGAAGGGTGGGCCTGAGAGCCAGTCGATGGTGATGACCTCGTCGTCCTCGCCGAGTATCTGCTGTTCAACGCGTTCGATTCTTCGCTTGATGTTGCTCATGGTCGGTTTCTCCTTGCTCTGACGTCTACCCTTCCGAGAGGGTCGTGTTGTATGGAAGCCTTCGCGGTTGGGCCTGTGGGTCGGACCTCGGGCCGTTCGTGGCTCCTGCACGCAGGAACGGCCCTTGGTGGGCATTTCGTACAGCATCTTCGAGCGGTCTGGCCCGCCGTGTCGAGGTCGGGGAGGCCAACGTAGCCCTCGTCGGCCACGAGGTCGGCGGCGATCTCCATGATCCGACAGACTTGCTGGCCGTAGAAGTCCGCAACGGCTTTTCGCTGTTGTCGCGTCAGGCCGCACTCGTCGGCCACCTCGGCAAGCTCGTACTCGAAGGGGTCAGTCGGCCACATCGCGGGGACCCTCCGCAATCAGCAGGATATGCACTCGCACCGCTTGGTGCAGTCTCGGCCAAGCGTGGATCAACTTGGCCAGGTCGGGGTGGTCGCGGACTATCCGCGCCGGGTCCAGTGCGCCGGGTGCGTCGGATTTTGCGCCGCCTGTGTCAGGAATCGCCGTTTTTGATAGCGCCAGTGGGGACTGTTCGAATCCCCTTGGGGCTATAGGTGATTCTCGCAGGGTGTCGCCACATATCGCGAGAAGTCGCCTGTCATCGTCAAGAGGGGGGTATCGGAGTACCGCTTCATTGCCCCTTCCCTGTCAGTCTGGGCCATCACTTCGTACGGGGTGTTCGGGCCGGATCGAACCGATATGACAGGGGCCCGTGCCGCGATGGCAAGGGCCCCCGAATGTGGCATGGCAAGGGCGGTACTTCGACTGCTACCGTCCGACGGCGGCCGGTCGGCCGAAGCCGATGTCATCAATGTAGACGATGCCGGTTCCACCAGCGGTTGGACTGGTTCTGCTGCCGACGCCGATGGTCAGCACGCTGACCCGACTCAGATCGACGCCCGTCAGATCGCTGTATGCGATCGGCCATTGCGCCCACTCGGCCGCCAGGACAGCTTGTGGGTCGCTGTGGTTGACTGTTGCCGTCTGCCCGTTGCTGTCTTCCAGCGTGAGATACAGCGTCTGCGGCGCATTCGTTGCGTCACCGCGGAAGTACAGGTTCAGGCCGTCGGCGCCGCCGATTGTCCAGTCCTGCGGCGTATCAAAGATCCGCTCGGCTTCGGAGTAGAACGGCGAGGATGTATTGTCGTACTGCAACGGCATCGACTGCTGCCCGCTGTGGACGATTGTCTTCTCGGCAAAGGGAGCATTGAGATAGCCGACGGTCGAGCCGGTGTGGTTGACCCAGCCATCGAGCCATGTGTCGAAGATGGCCTCGCCGGCGTCGATGTCGTCGGTGTAGCTCTCGAACCCATCGACCACGGCGTATTCGGCTGTCGTAAAGCTCCAGACCATGCCATCCCAGATGCTGGGGCTGGTCGCCTCGTTGACCTCATCGACGCGCCAGTAGTACATAGTCCCAAAGTTGAGCGGGGCGGGCTGATAGCTGTTCTCGTCGATGGTATCAAGCAGAGTAGTGCCGTCTGTCACGGTTTGGACGTCCTCGCTGAGATAGATCTTGTGCGCGACGGCTTCACGGCCGGTGCGCCAGCTCAAAGCCGTCCCGATCTCGATATCGGTCGCGCCGTCCGACGGCTGCGGGTGTCGCGCGCGGGTCGGGATGAACGTGAAACGCACCTCGCTCAGTCCATATTGTCCCGATGTTCCCCAGCCGTGATTGACGGTCAGCCGGACGAACCTCGCGGCCACACCCTGCAAATCCGCCGTCGTATTGGCGATGTATGTGGCACTTGCATTGGCCCGGGCAAATTCGACGTCGCCGAGCACCGTCCAATTCGCACCGTCCTGGGAGTATGCGACCGTGACATCCTGGATTCCAAAGCCCAGAACCAGTTCGAACTCGGCGTTGTGGTTCCACACCACCATCTCATGCAGCTTGTAGACGCCATCGAACTCAAACTGAATGTACAGGTCCTCGTCATCTGGTGGACTGGCCAGCCACATATCAGAGGCTTGCGTGGAGTGTTGGTCGGCCTGGTCCAGACCCGAGCCGTCAGCCGCTCGCTGAGCCGTGGAGACCTCATCCGAGATCCCGTTGCTGCCGGCGACAACGCCCTGAATCGGATAGGCAGACGGTTCCGTGGTGAAGCTCCAGACTGCTCCCTTGACGATCGTGCCGTCCGGGGACGCCATGACCTCATCGATTCGCCAATAGTAGGTCGTATCGAAATCGAGCAGGCCCGGCGGCTCGTAGCTGGTTGCCGTCTGGCCCTGGCTGACGAGCACGCCCCGCGGGTCGGTTCGGCTGGCGTTGTCCACATCAACAAAGACGGCGCCGAAGTAGACGTCGCGCGAAGCGACCGACTCTCCACCGGACCAGCCGAGACTCACTGTTCGACTTACATCGGCAGCGCCATCGGGGGGATTGGGAGTGGCGGCCCTCCGTATGTCGATGATCTCGATCACCTTGCCGACCCCCGCGCACAGGAGCATTCTGGCTCCATCGTCCACGACGTCGAAGCCCCAGTTCGGGTTGGTGTCTTGTGCCAACGTGTCAAGCGTTTCCTTGGTGTACGTGGTATGCAGGGCCCCCAGGGTGGTTGCATCGACCATGCTGTAGACGTAGATCCCATTGTGGGTCGTATGGAGATACAGGAATCCGTCCGATTCCTTGACCGTCCACAGTCCCCAACTGCCGTCTCCGGTCACGTCGAGGGTTCCCAGCCGGGTGGAAACACCCGTACCGAGATCGATGGCCCAGAATCCGGCGGCGTTGACGCCGGAGTCGCCGTAGTAGGCATAACCACTGTAAACGTCTCCGACCCGAACGTTTCGAATTCGCGCCGTGGCCCCGGTAGTTACGTGGCCGTTGGCGTTCCAGGTCGTGTTCGCGCTGACCTGAAACGGGTCGGCGTGGATGTCTGTCAGGTACAAGTTGGACCTCAGTCCGCTTGCGTAGCTGTTGTGAATGACGGTGTCCTGATCCACCCAGTCGTAGGAACTGGGGCGGACGCCCAGATTCGCCGCGAAGACCTGCGTGTCGAGGTTGAGGTTGGGGTCGATCCTGGAGAAATAGTCGTTGTCGGCGCCGCCGGCGAGC
>JAAYBA010000448.1 GCA_012719085.1 Planctomycetota bacterium | reverse complement strand
GTGAACGGTCGCCGAAGTTCGGCAGCCCGTTGATGATGAAGGCGATGACAAAGATGAACACCAGTCCCAGCAGCAAGCCGATCTTCGCGTCTGACGTCATGGTTACACTCCGTTTCTCTCTTTTCCAGTCCCAGATGGTGTGCGGGGCACACCCTGCCTTCACTTCAAACTTCAAACTTGAAACTCCCCCCCACACCTCTCTGCGATTCTCAGCTTCGCGCTTCGCGCCCGCCGATTCGCCGCGATCTCCTGCGCGTCGCCGACGATGGGCTTCTTGGTCAACAGGCGATAGACCCCCGCCTGCTGCTTGCCTTTGAAGTCCCATTTGACGCGTCCGTCTTCGAGGCTGTGAAAGCTGATGACGGCCAGCCGGCCGCCCGGCTTCAGCAATCGCGGCGACGAGGCCAGCAATTGATCCAGGTTCTCCAACTCACGATTGACTGCGATCCGCAGCGCCTGAAATGTCCGTGTGGCCGGGTGCTTTCTCGGCCGATGCTTGCCCCCAGGTGTTCTCAAGGCGCTGCAAACGATTTCCACCAATTGCCCCGTCGTGGTAATCCGTTCCTTCTGTCGCCGCCGAACGATGGTCCTGGCGATACGCCGGGAAGCCCGATCCTGCCCGTATTCGAAGATCAAATCGGCCAGGGATTTCTCGTCGTATCCATTCACTATATCGGCCGCCGTCGTCGTTAAGCTTTCGTCAATTCTCATATCCAGCGGCATATCCTCGGCTCGAAAACTCAGGCCCATCTCGTCGTCGGCCAGTTGGGCTGAGTTGAAGCCGAGATCCGCCAGAATGAAGTCCACCTTTTCGATGCCCAATTCGCCCAAACGGTCGGCCAGCGCCGCGAAATTGGATTGGATCAGAACGACCTTGCAGGCGAGTGCCGCCAGTCGCTCATGGGCCCGCTGAAGCGACAGCGGATCGAAGTCCAGGCCCACCAGCGTCCCTTCAGGGCCCAGAGTCGCACCGAACAGAAGACTATGACCTCCGTGTCCAACGGTCGCATCGACCATCACCCCATCCTGAGGTAAGTCGATCTGTTCGGCCAATGGTCCGGCGAGGACCGGAACATGTTCGATATCCGCACGATCCACCCCTGCTCCACACGCCTCTCAGCCCACCGAGACCGGCGCAACACGCCGCTTGAGCTTTTGAACGTGAGGGGAGAATTCGATGACGGAAAAAAGCCCTCCCTGGCTCCTGAGCCGTCCCAGGCGATCGGTCAGCACCGACAGCGACGCATGCGTCTGTTCATCGATGGGGCGCTGGCCGGCCAATGTCCTGGCCACTACTTGGCAATGGCTACCGTTCATCCGTGCTATGACCTCCTGTGCCGCGCTAAAGCTCCTTGTTCTGCTTCTGGAGTACGAACTGCCGGGCCTGGGTCATCTGCTTCTGATATTGGCCCATATGGTCCGAGAGGTACTGTTCCCAATGTTCGCTGTTCCACAGCTCGATATGGTCCCTGACGCCGACCAGCGTAATGTCGTCCTTGAGGCCTGCCCGTTTGCGGAGCTTGTCGCTCAGCAGGATGCGGCCCTGGGCGTCCAGCTCGATCTTGCTGGCCAGGGCAAAGCCGATCCGCTCGAAGGCGACCGCCTCGTCGGGGGCCGTCGCCCCCGGGGCCACCGACAGCACGATCTGCTCGAAATACCGCTCCGGGTACAGGCACAACACGCCGTTAGCGCCGAGTACGAGATAGAAGTTGCTGCCATGCTCGTCGGCGTCGATCTGATTCCGCAGCTTGTTGCTGACGAGCACACGTCCTTTGCCGTCTACAACGTGCTGGTATTCGCCTGTTAATAACAGCATGACAACTGCTCCACTCGATAGTCAGTACCTGGGAAATGGTACCACTTCTTCCCACTCGGTCAATCAACAAAACCACTTTCTGTCGTTTTTTTTGCGAGGCGGATTGCGGAGCTGTCACGACGGCGAAGCTTAAGTGCTTTTTAGAAATGAGCTTATAGAGCCGCACGCCGATGCCGTCCTATAATCCTGTCGTTTTGGCCGACCGACCAGCCCCAGGGCACCCCGCTTAGGAAAATCTGGCCCGCCGCCCCACATCGAAGGCTGTTACCACCTCGGAGGGACCACCGGCCATGTCACGCGTGACATCGGGTCCGACGAAGATGGCACACGCTGCGAATCGCACAAGGGGCCTGTGACAAATGGCACTTCCGTGAGATCGCTTGCGCGGACGGTTAGACGAGACGCAGAGAAGAAAGCATTTGTCTCGATTCTGTGTTGCCCTCTTGTTGGGCGATGGATTCCGTGAGGAAGAACCGCCCTTCGGGCAGGGAGACATTTTCTCGACTCCGATTGTCCTGTGGGCCTTTCTGGCCCAGACGCTGCGGGACAGCAAGGGCATCGCCTGCTCGTTGGATTCACATCTGCCGGACGGTTCCCATTCGCCTGGTCATTGTCCGCGACCCGGCCGGCCGTCAGGAGGACGATTTCTTCTTCTGTACCGATGCGACCGTGCCCGACACAGATCGTCCAACGATGCTCGGACCGCTGGGGCGTGGAGGAATGTACCCTGGAGGCCAAACAACAGATGGGGTTCGAGTCCACCCGCGGCTGGTGCAGCAGGACCGTCAACCGTCAGGCGCCCCTGGTGTTGGCGTTGGTGACACTGGTGAAGGCCGGGTACCCGATACGTGCTGTCGAAGAGCCTTCGTTGCTCGCGGAACCGACGCCGTGGAACCCGCACAAGACCCAGCCCTCGTTCCTGGATATGCTGGCGGCTCTGCGTCGTGTCTTGTGGCGACATCGAATTTCACCGAACTCAAGGTTTACCGCACAAGTCCGAGAAATTCTCGAAACCGCTTCCTACGTGCTTTCGGCGGCCGCATGAAATGGCTGAACCACACACAATCACGAAAGCGGGTGGCGGGAATCGAACCCGCGTGGCCAGCTTGGAAGGCTGGAGCTTTACCCCTAAGCTACACCCGCGATGGCGGTTTGTTGATCGCCGGGAGCCGATCTCGTATAATCGGGGAAGTATTGTACGAGACCGAGATTAAATGGTAAAGGGCAAAATGTCAAACAAAACGACAATCCGCGAGCGTGCGACGTCGGCGAAGGCGGCCTCGATCCGTCTGGCGGCGACCAAGAGCGAGGCCAAGAACGCCGCCCTGACCGAAATCGCCAAGGCCCTGACCCAACGCCGCAGCGACATCATCGCCGCCAACCAGCGCGACCTGGCCGAGGCCGAGCGCAACGCCCTCGCCGCCCCGCTGCTCAAGCGGCTCAAGTTCGACGAGGCCAAACTCGCCGACGTCTGCGCCGGCATCCACAGCCTGATCAAACTCGACGACCCCGTCGGCCGCACGCTGGCCGCCACCGAACTCGACACCGGCCTCGAACTCTACAAAGTCAGTTGCCCCATCGGCGTCATCGGCGTCGTCTTCGAGTCCCGCCCCGACGCCCTCGTCCAGATCTCGACCCTCTGCCTCAAGAGCGGCAACGCCGTCCTGCTCAAAGGCGGCAGCGAAGCAGCCCACACCAACCGCATCCTCGCCGAGACCATCGCCGCCGCCGGCGAAGCGGCCGGCCTGCCCTCCGGCTGGATCGCCCTGCTCGAAACCCGCCAGGACGTCGCCGACATGCTCGAACTCGACGACCACATCGACCTGATCGTCCCACGCGGCAGCAACGAATTCGTCCGCCACATCATGACCCACACCAACATCCCCGTCCTCGGCCACGCCGACGGCATCTGCCACGTCTACATCGACGCCGACGCCGACCCCGAAATGGCCGTCGCCATCGCCGTCGATTCCAAGTGCCAATACGTCGCCGTCTGCAACGCCGCCGAGACCCTCCTGGTCGACGTCGCCATCGCCGAGACCCTCCTGCCCGCCCTCCAGGGCGCATTGGAGGCCAAGGGCGTCCGCCTTCGCGGCTGCCCCCGAACCCGCGACGCCATCGTCTGCGAGCCGGCCACCGACGACGACTGGGCCACCGAGTACCTCGACCTCGTCCTGGCGATCAAGGTCGTCGACGGCCTCGACGACGCCATCGACCACATCAACCGCTACAGCTCCGGCCACACCGACGCCATCGTCACCGCCGACAAGGACAAGGCCGAACGCTTCATGGCCCTCGTCGATTCCGCCGACGTCTTCTGGAACTGCTCGACCCGATTCTCCGACGGCTACCGCTACGGCCTCGGCGCCGAAGTCGGCATCAGCACCAACAAAATCCACGCCCGAGGCCCCGTCGGCCTCGAAGGCCTGGTCATCTACAAATGGAAGCTATACGGAAAAGGCCAGATCGCGGCAGACTATACGGGGGAAGATGCCCGAAAATTCACGCACAAGAAGCTGCGATAGCCGGCAACGCGCCGAGCGTGAAGTGTGAAGTGTCGAGTGGAGAGTGTGAAGTGTGAAGTGTGAAGTGTACCCATTGAGCCTGCGGCCTCAAGCCTCCGGCCTACAGCCTGCGGCTCTTCGAGATACGAGTCACGAGATACGAGATACGAGCGATGCAATGGCCGCAAGTCGAAGCAAGGCGAAAGAGCGAACGGTGTCGAATGACGAGCTGATCCGCGAGATGGCCGCGCGGATCGTTCGGCAGTTCGATCCGGACAGGATCATCCTGTTCGGATCTCACGCGCGCGGAGACGCCGGACCCGACAGCGACGTCGACTTGCTCATCGTCATGCCCCTTTCCGGCTCACGCCGCAAAAAGGCCGTCGAAATCGGCGTCGCCCTGCACGACATCCGCCTGCCCAAAGACGTGATTGTCACCACGCCCGAAGAGTTCGAGTGGCGCAAGGACACCATCGGCACCATCGAACACCCCGCCTGGCACGAAGGAAGACTCCTCCATGCCAAGGCATAACAGGACCGCCCAAATCCTGAGAGGTGTACCTGACATGTCTGCGTCTCTATCAGGAAAGCGCGATGCATCTCGCAAGCTCAAATAGGCATGTGGCTGTCAATGATTGGGCAATGGGAATTCCATGGCTGCTCAAGAACGACTTGATGGTCTTGAGAGCACTCTGCTTCTCAGCTTCAGTCTGAGCAGTCTGCATGACTTCGACATGTTTCGCCAATTCCGCCCGATTCTGTGGAGTCAATGCTGTCATCTGCTCGACCAGCGCCTTGAACTCCTCCTCACTAACGCCATACTGAGGTCTGTACTCGAGCTTGTCTATTCTCTCTGCGATGATCGTGTGGTCCGACCGCCCTATGTCAACCTTCATATTCTCGGCCCCTGTGACATTTACGCTTATAGTGTGAACTAGTGAAGTGCTCGGTTGAATGTCGGTCAGAAGATCCTGTGAGACAAACAACTTTCCCTCCTCTATGGGAATCCGCATGCTCCGGCACACCGAAGTGAATACATCGTACGAAGCGCGTCTGTCCTTGAGCTTGTTGTCCACGAGAGCAATGACGTCATCAACCAGCAAAGGAGCAGGACTCGCAAAATATTGCCTGTAGTCTCTCAACGCCAGCCTTAGGGCGTGCTCAACCTCCGACGTGCGAGCGAGCGGCCTATGGCGATCTACAGCTTCTTGGACTGTTTCCTGGACTCTCCGGAATAGCCTCGTTCTGAAGAGATCATTCGCCTCTG
>JAAYBA010000447.1 GCA_012719085.1 Planctomycetota bacterium | reverse complement strand
GCCTGGGCAAAAACACGGGGAGCTATCGCCAACCCGGCCCCTACGGCCGCCGTGGACCGCAGAAAGCTGCGTCGATCCATCCCTTTTTCGTTCGTCTGGTCACTCATTGTATTCGTATTAGCTCCAAAAAGTTAGCACTTCAATTTTGCGATGAACTGTCAGAATTTTGGCCCGTTATTATGGCGGCCCCGGCGCGGGTTGTCAAGCGAACTCCCCTGATTTTCCAGGGCCCGATAATACCCCGCCCCGGCCAACTGGCGGGGCCGTCGTCGGGCCTCCACTCAATTGAGCAGGGGTTTCACAATGATGTTGCGATAGGCCACCGGCCCATGGTTGCCCTGGAACATCAGCGGGCCCACGGGCGATTCCTTACCCGTCAGGCCGCCCGGCGTCTGCTGGGGCATGACGAGGTTCTTGTGCAGCAGACAGCCGTTGAGCTCGACCTTCACGAATTCCGCGTTCTGCGTCTTGTTGCCATCGGCATCAAATCGCGGGGCTCGGAACTCGATAACGTACTGCTGCCACTGGCCCGGTTTCTTCGACGCATTGACCGGGGGCGAGAAGCCGCCGTAGATGGCGCCCATGTCCCCGCTGCCCATGCGCATCTTGCCATAGCTGTCCAGCACCTGGACCTCGTACTCGCCCATCGCATAGATGCCCGAATTGGACCCCTGCGGAACCATGACCTCCAGCTCGATCCGGCAGTCGCTGAATTTTGCCGTCGAGTAGATGTCCCGGCTCTCGCCATGCTTGGGCGACAGGTTGATCAGTTCGCCGTCCCCCTCAATCTGCTCTAACTGCTTCGCGTCGCCCGAAGCGACCTTGGCCCTGCCGGCCGTCCACAGGTTCGCCTTGCCCGAGCCGGCGCTTGTCGCCCATCCATCAAGGTCCTTGCCGTTGAAAATCAACTGCGCGTCACCATAGGCAGAACACAGGCGTTTGACGCGGATGTCCTTGAAGTCCACGATCATCGGCGGGCCGGCGTGAAGCTGGAGCGCCAACAGCCCTTTCTGCGAAGCACCCTTGCGGTCCTGCGGGTCGCCCGGCGCGGTCAGCCGGTCGTTGTCGATCAGCTCCATCGTCTGATAGCCGTTGAGGAAATGCTGGAGATGGTTGCCCTGGCAGATGATGTCGTACTCATTCCAGTCCTTGTCCTTGTAGTAGCCGGCCTCGACGAGCTGCTTCTGGTCATTGACGCGACCGCGAACGACCTTCTCGCCGGCCCCATCGATCACCATCAGATCGCCCACGTTGACCAGCCAGGCGCGCCCGCCCTCATCGTACAGAAAGCCGACCGTACCGGGATTGTTCTCCACCTCGGCCTGATACCCGCTGATCCGCCGCTGGGCGAACTCCTTGCTGCGGTACTGCACGCCGGAGTTGCCGCTGTGAATACGAAACTTCAGGTTCAGGTGGAAATCGCCGAACGCGCCGCCGCGATAGACCAAGAATGTGTTGCCCCGAGCGGGGTTCTCGGGCGTCGTCTCGCCGCGAATGAAGCCGTCCTTGACCGACCACAGTTGGGGTTCGCCGTCCCAGGCGCCGAGGTTCTTGCCGTCGAACAGATACTCCCACTTGCTGACCGCCAGATCGGACGCCGTCCGATTGAACCAATCCACACAGCCAGCAATCTCCGGCACGCTGTTGTCCCAGTTGTATTCGTATTCGATGGAGAAAACTCCGTCGAACTTCTGCCAGGCCAGTTCGGCCAGCACCGCGCCGACCTTGCTCTTGCCCGTGCCCCAGATCACGTCGTGGGCGCCCTTGTTGCCGAACTCGTTGAGGTCTTTGAAATGCAGGCTGCGAATCCTCCCGGCGCGGCCGAGCTTCTTGACCGCTTCGACCGGATCGATTCCCGAACGGGACCAGTGCCCGGTGTCGGCGCAGGCGCCGATCCATTTGCTGCGTCCTTCGCAGACCTTCATCACGGTGTCCGGGTTCCAGTAGTGAGAGGGCTCCGGGTGGTTGTGGATCGCCACGCCGATCTTGTATTCCTGGCAGAGCCGATCGATCAGACCGATGGCATCCTCCGGCGGCTCCGAGACAATCGTCTCAATGCCCATGTCGCGGGCGAAGTTGAACACCTTGCGGCATTCCTCCTCGTTGTTCGGCAGGCCCACCACGCCGTAGTTGACCAGCTTGATCCCCTGCTCGGCGAGCATCTGCTTGACCTGAAGCCGCAATGCGGCCGACATGTTGTGGTCCAGCCTGGCGTCGCCGTCTTCCTGGCTGAGCTTCTGGCCGGGATAGGCCTCGATGTAGCTCAGGCCGACCGACTTCGTCTTGGCCACCGCCTCATAGAATGTGAATCGATTGAAACTGTACGCCTGCGTCCCCGGGCGCCATTGCTCCTTCGCCTCGGCGCCGGACACGGCAACACCGCAGATACACATCCCCGTCACTGTCAGAACGACTGCTGTCTTCATCCATCTGTTCATCTGGAATTCTCCTGAACACAAAACCTCTGTCGCTGCACGGTTGTGAGATCCCCTGTCGCCGTGGCTACAGGGTCCATCCCTGGCGATACCGCCGGCTGAGATGTTCGTTCACTTCCGGCATGTTCGTGACCTTCATCGCCGCGCTGTCCCACTCGATCTTTCGACTGGCCTTAGCCGCAATGTTGCCCAGCAGGATGGCCTCGGTCAATGGACCGGCGTAGTCGAAATTCGACAGAGGCTTGGGCCCGCCCTTGCACGCCTCAACCCATTCGAGGTAGTGACCGTTGGCCCCCTGCTTGAACCGCCGAATCCACGGATCGGGCATCTTGATCCCGCGCATCTTCGAGTACGGAATCAGCTCCGGCCGACTGCCGTGCGGCAGGAGGAGCGTGCCCTTGTCGCCGTAATACAGACCGCCCTGATCGGGCAGGTTGCGTCCCTCTTCCAGCTCGTTCGGTCGCGGCGGGCGGTTGTCGCCGTCGAACCATCGCACCGTCACTGCCGGACGGTCTCCGCGGGCGGGGAATTCCCATGTGATGACCGTTTTGGTCGGGTAGGTTTCGTCGCTGAACGGTCCGGGCTGCGCCTCGATGCTCGTCGGCGCATCGAGATCCAGGGCCCACCAGGCCGGGTCGATGATGTGGCATCCCATGTCGCCGAGCGTCCCGGTGCCGAAATCCCACCAGCGCCGCCAGTTTCCAGGCAGATAGGTCGGGTGATACGGCCGATAGGGGGCCGGTCCGAGCCAGAGGTCCCAGTCGAGCGTCTCCGGTACGGGCGGCGTGTCCGTCGGGCGCGTGCCGCCGCCCCAGTTCTTGCCGCTCCAGAGGTCCACCTTGTGCACCTTGCCGATCATGCCGGACTGGATCATCTCGACCATCGTCTTCATTTCCGTCGTGGCGTGAAGCTGGGTTCCCATCTGCGTCACGACGCCGTACTGCCGGGCCGCCATCGTCAGACGACGCACCTCGTACACATCATGACAAAGCGGCTTCTGACAGTAGACGTGCTTGCCCCGCTGCATTGCGGCCATGGAGGCGACGGCGTGGATATTGTCCGGCGTCGAGACGCTCACGGCGTCGATGTTCTTGTCCTCGGCGTCGAGCATCTTGCGGAAATCACGATACTTCTTGGCGTCGGGAAATCTCTCAAACGTGCCGGCCGCATGCCGCCAGTCCACGTCGCACAGCGCGACAATGTTCTCGCCGGCGAACTGGCCGACGTCGCTGGCCCCCATGCCGCCGATACCAATGCAGGCGATGTTGAGCTTCTCGCTGGGCGCGACGTGGTTCGGTCCGCCCAGGACATGACGCGGAACCACGGTGAACGCCGCCACTGCCGCCGCGCCCCCGAGAAACCGCCGTCTGGTGATTCGTCCATCTTTCATCGTAGCTATCCTTCAACTGGGTGAGTGATTGGATCTCGTTGGCTTACAGTGTCCAGCCTTCGCGATATTCCTTGGTCAGATACTTATTCGCTTCCGGGACATTGGAGAACTCGTACTTGTCGGCATCCCAGAGCAGTTTCGTTCCCAGATACTTGTCCGCCTTCAGTTCCGGGCGCAGGGCGATGTTGCCCATCAGCACGACCTGTGCCAGCAGGCCCGCATGGTCCGGGAAGTTCGAGCCGGCGGGCTTGCCGCCCTTGCACGCCTGAATCCACTCGACGTAATGACCGGGCGAACGCTCGAGCTTCTGGGGCGGCTTGCCATAGTCCTTCTGCCGAGACTCCGGCAACAGGCGGCCGCCATACAGCTTGCCCTTGTCGCCGATATAGAGCGCGCCGTTGGTGTCCCAGCGACGACCATCCTCCAACTCTTTCGGCCGAGGCGGCTTCATTCCGCCGTCGTACCAGTGCAGAGTAACGGGGGCGAGGTCACCACGGGCGGGGAATTCGTACGTCACGCGGGAGGCGACGGGGTACGTCTGATCGTTGACGAGGGTGCAGCAGGCCTCCACGCTCGTCGGATATCCCAGCTTCAAGGCGCGGAACACCGGATCGATGCTGTGGCAGCCGATGTCTCCGAGCGCTCCGGTGCCGAAATCCCACCAGCCCCGCCAGACGAACGGGTGATAGACCCTTTGCACATACGGACGCATCGGAGCCGGACCGATCAGGAGGTCCCACTTGAGGGTATCGGGGACGGAATCATTGCCCTGCGGCCGATCCACACCCTGCGGCCAGTACCACTTGTTGGTCCCGTTCAGCGGCCGGTCTGTCCAGATGTGCACCTCGCGCACCTGGCCGATGGCGCCGTCCCAGATCGTTTCGCACAGTAAACGAGTCCCTTCGGAGGCCTGGCCCTGGTTGCCCATCTGGGTCGCGACACCCGCCTGGCGGGCGGCGTCCGCCAGCATCCTGGCTTCCAGCACGGTATGGGTCAGCGGCTTTTCGCAATACACGTGCTTGCCCCGTTTGATCGCCGCCAACGAGACCGGCGCGTGCATGTGATCGGGCGTGCCGACAACCACCGCGTCGATGTTCTTGTCTTCCTTGTCGAGCATCTCGCGGAAGTCGTAGTATTTCCTGGCGTCGGGATAGCGCCGGAACGTTCCCGCCGCATGCCGCCAGTCCACATCGCACAATGCAACGATGTTCTCGCTCTCCATGTTCCTCAGATCGCTGCCGCCCTGTCCACCGATGCCGACGCCTGCAATGTTCAGCTTCTCGCTGGGAGGCGTGTTGTTCGGCCCGCCCAGCACGTGGCGCGGAACCACCGTGAACGCCCCAATGGCCGCTGCGGCACCCATGAAATCACGCCGAGATAATGCCTTGTCTTTCACAATACTACTCCTCATTCTGATGATTGCGCCATAGACGATTCTGTTACAGCAGCGATCCACCGGGGCCTACAGTGCCCATCCATGACGGTATTCGTCGCGGATGTACTTGTTGGCCTCCGGCAGGTTGGTGATCCGCATGTTCGGGCCGTCGCAATGGAGCTTGAGCCCTTTCTCGTACAACTGCTTCTCCATTCGCAGGGCAATATTGCCGTAGAGGACCACTTCGGTCAGCGGCCCCGCCCAGTCGAAATTCGCGCGCGCCGCCGGACCGCCTTTGCATGCAATCAGCCACTCTTTGTGGTGTCCGGGCGAGCGCTCGATCCGCTGCGGGGGCTTGCCGTACTCGCGCATCCGCGCCTCGGGAATCAGGCGATAGCCCAGCATCTTGCCCTTGTCCCCGATGAAGAGGTTGTCGTCGGCCTCGCCGAACTTGCGTCCCTCCTCCAGCTCCGCCGGTCGCTGGGGCATCAGCCCGCCATCGTACCAGGTCAGAGTCAGGGGCGGGAAACCCTCCCGCGCGGGAAACTCGAAGCGGACAATCGACGCCTTGGGAGCGGTTTCCTCTTTCACGGCGGCTCCCTCATCCATGTTGCTGGAGCAGGCCTCCACCGTCGTCGGATACCCGAGCCTCAACGCACGGAAGACCGGGTCGAGCTGATGGCAGCCAATGTCGCCAAGCACGCCTGTGCCAAAATCCCACCAGCTTCGCCAATGGAAGGGCAGATACGCAGGATGATATGGACGATATCTCGCCGGCCCCAGCCACAAATCCCAGTTCAGCGTGGCGGGCACCTGCGGCGTGTCCTTCGGCCGTTCGATCCCGCGCGCCGAGATGGGCCGGTTGCACCACGCGTGCACTTCGCGGACTGCGCCGATCGCGCCGTCCCAGAGGATCTCCGAGACGAGCCGATTGGTCTCCGTCGCCTGGCCCTGGTTGCCGAGCTGCGTGGCGACGCCGGCTTCGCGGGCCGCCTCGGCAAGCTGGCGGCATTCCCAGATCGAGTGGGCCAATGGCTTCTCACAATAGACGTGCTTGCCGCGTCTAATGGCCGCCATGGCGATCACGGCGTGCGTGTGGTCCGGTGTGGCGATCACGACCGCGTCGATGTCCTTCTGCTCGTCGAGCATCGTGCGGAAATCGCGCCATTTGCGCGCCTTGGGATACTTCGCAAACACCCTGCCTGCGTAGGCCTCATCGACGTCGCACAGCGCAACGATGTTCTCGCTGCCGACCTCATCGAGATCGCCTTCGCCGCGCCCGCCGATGCCGATGCCGGCGATGTTGAGCTTCTCGCTGGGCGGCACATGACCAGGCCCACCCAGCACATGGCGGGGAACAATCGTCAATGCCGCCAGACCGGCCGCCGTCCCAATCATGCAACGACGAGACATCAGAGAAGGCGCTCCGGCGCCCTCGGCACGACCCGGGGAGTTGCCACCGGCGTTCGCGCCAACGGTCGTAGGCATTTGCATGATCGGTCTCCTTGCGACATGGCTCCTGCGATGGCTGTCCCACAGGGGTCGTGTCTTGCCGTGAATCGACCAGCCGCCTACATGATGCTGTAGCCGGCACGATAGAACTTCGTGATGTAGTTGTCCGCCTCGGGGCAGTTGGGCGAGCGCAAGGCCTTGGCGTCCCACTCGACGCGCTTCTGCAGACGCACCGCCAAGTTGCCCACGAGCAGCGCCTCGGTGAACGGACCGGCGTACCAGAAACCGCTCCTGGCGTCCTCTGGCTTGCCCGCCTTGCAGGCGTCGATCCATTCCTTGTGATGGCCGCTCGAGCGAGGCAGCGTCTGCGGAGGCTTGCCATATTCCTTCATGCGCACTTCGGGAATCAGCCTGGGCACCCCGGCGTGACTTCCCCCGAGCAGCTTGCCCTTGTCGCCGATGAACAGAATCCCGTTGTCACCGAGCCGGCGTCCCTCTTCGAGATCGTCCGGACGCGGCGGCAGCTTCGAGCCGTCGTGCCAGGTCATCCGGATCGCCGGACGATTGCCCCGGGCAGGAAATTCGAAGCGGATGATATTCCAGATCGGAAGCGTCTCATCGTTGACCCCGCTGGT
>JAAYBA010000446.1 GCA_012719085.1 Planctomycetota bacterium | reverse complement strand
CGTCGTCTACCAGAGCCAGGATTGCCGCCCGTGCGCGGACGACTCCGAGGACGAGCAGCCCGACGCCGACTGACCGCCCGGCCCGCCCCATAGCGCCCACCCGGCCGCCTTCCCCCTCCGGCGGCCGGCCGGGGGCATGCCCTGCCAACGCTCAGGCGAACCGCCCCATCGAACCCCGAAACCCCCGACGGTGCTTTTCTGTCCGCCGGCCCACTTTTCCCTTATCTGCCCCCAGCCGTCGACCGAGCAGCGAGGCATTTCTGGTGTTCTATGGCCAGATGTTTCGACTTCGCGTTGCTCCGCTCAACATGACAAAGGCGGTGGCGGGTGCGGGTCCGGGCTTGAGAAGTGCGTGTGGCCGATGCGCGCGAGTCCGAGGCTTCAGCCGGTGTGGTCCTACTGTTCGCCGAGGGCTTCGAGGTCGGCGGCGTCTTTGAGGCGGCCGGTGGCTTTCTTGTTGGTGATGAAGTCGTCGCGGCTGATGAAGTGGACGGGGGTCCGACCGTAGCGGCCGACGATGAGGTATTCAACCTTGTGCTTGTTGAATAACTCGAGCAACTCTTTGAAGTCGTTGGGAATCTCCATAGACCTGACGTCTCAGCTCATCGACCGCGTCGAGGCGTTCTTCGGGCGGGCGGATGAGCCAATAGCGAAGGTCCTCCTTGGCCTCATCGTATTCGTCCATGTGATACAGCTTGACTGCCGTGCGATCCATGGCTCCATTCTACCACGAGGACCGGGGTCCTTGTACTGAATACCGCCGCGGAAGGTGAATTCCGGGCTCATTGTGAATCCTGCCTGGGGCGGTTTGCGACATCGTGGCTTGGGTCATTGGGATTTGTTTGGGGTTTCGAGTTTCGATATTCGTGTTTCCGACGGCGCGGGCTCGGGGGCTAATCGAAGTGTTCGTCGGCGGGGTCGAAGGGCGGGATGCAGACGTTGCCGATGCTCTATACTACATCGTCCTGCGTCGTAGCCGGCCTCGGGCGACGCCTAAGAAACCGACCACGCCCAGGAGCAGTGCCCCGGGAACCGGTACAGAAGGATAGGGAACGAAATCGAGGGCCGCGTTGTTGCTGCCGGGGATACTGTACGCCCAGTCATGCCCCGGGCTACTGACATAACCACCCGCCGTAATGTCCAGGACATAGTAGTTGCCCAGTGGCGCCGCGAAGATCTGATCCGTGCTCCGATCGATGGCCAGTCCCATGAGGTGGGCCTGCGACCACGCGAAGAGCTGGGCTGTACCGCCCGTCACCTCATAGACCTGGGTGTCATGGGTCGCGAAGACGCGCCCGTCACTGGTGTAGTCGAGATCAACCACATAATAGCTCGGACCCGGAAGCGAAGCGTACGGCACGAGCGATCCGCTCGAGATGTCCCACACTTTCTTGCTGCCGGTGTCTGCGACCAGAATCTCCCCCGTCGGAAGTTGTATGATGTTGCGCGGAGAGGTCATGCCGGACGCAACGACCGCTGGATGGGACGGATTCGTGATATCATAGACCCAGCCATCCATGTTCGATACGACCAGAAGGCGATCGTCGTGAGTCCACAGGATACCCGTTGGACCGAGCACGGACGCGTAGGACGACGCGACACCTGAAGCGGATATGGAGAATACCGTGTCGCAGGAGTAGGCGGTCGAGTACATGGTCGTCAGGTCCGCACTCCACGCCATCTGACCGAGACTTCCGCAACCCTGGACCGCAAAGGGAGTCAGTCCGGTCATGTGGCCCCCTCCGGCGAGGTTGTATATGTTCCCAGGGGCCTGGTTCGAGGCGTAGTACAGGTCGCCCGGCGTGAACACGGCGAAGGCCGGCGAACCCGCCAACATAACACCAGCAGCGGTAACAACGATCAATGTCCGGACACGGTCTATTGTTCTCATGAACATGCCGCTCCAGGGCAGACGGACGGTTTCATCGTCGATTCATCTACCTCCGTTAGCCGGCGGTTTGAGGTGCGAACCGATCCGCCCGTGAGCCGCACCATGCGCAAACCGCAGAGATTGAGCAATCCTTTCCCGCAGAATACTACGATTCTAATCCTGCCAAGGCGGAGTGTCAAGGGGGAAACCCAGCATTCCTGCTATGATTTACGGGCAAAGCACCCGCTCCGCGTCAGTCGAAGTGTTCGTCGGCGGGGTCGAAGGGGGGGATGCAGACGTTGACGATGCGGAGGTCGCCGACGGCGCGGTGGCGGCAGCGGGGTTTGATCAGGACGGTGCTGAAGGGGCGGACGGGGACCATTTCGCCGTCGAGTTCGATGTGGCCGG
>JAAYBA010000445.1 GCA_012719085.1 Planctomycetota bacterium | reverse complement strand
GCGAGGACCTGCAACAAGCCATCGAAGAAGCGTTGAAGACGGCCCCATAGCGCGGTCTTCGCGAGGGTCGTCGGTCCGCCGGCGGTGTTCAGACGCCGAAGATCAGGTCGAGCTGGCCGTGTTCGGGGGTTGGCAGGGCGGCTCGGCAGTGGACGCAATCGGTCCGGCTCAGGCTGCGGCGTTTGCCGCAAGCCGGGCAGGCCATCGTCGCTGTGTGGTTCAGCGCCCAGTAGACCAGGAAGCCCGTCAGGTTCAGCAGCGCCACGAAGACCAGCCAGAAGGCCAGCCTACCCCACGAGGTGCGGCGCGGGTGCCCGTGCTGGAACGTCAGCGCCAGCATCGCCGCGGTGACCAGCCAGCTCCAGATGCTGTAGTGTGGCCGCATCTGCTCGACTACCTGGATGAATTCTCGCGCGAAATCGCTTCGCTGGTACAGGTTCTGCCAGAAACCCGCCGGAAAGGGCAACCAGAAAAGGTCGGCCAGAAGCGGCGAGAATGCGGTCACAAACCGTTTCACGTTGGACCGAGGCTCCACGTATCGGATAGCGTCCGGATCACCCGGCAGCGTCCAGCTATAGCGATTGACCAGATCGAGATGGCCTGTCTCAGCGACGCGATACAGCTCGACCGACTGATTCTTGGTGGTCCGTTGAAACTCGGTCCACCAGTCCCGATCGATTCGTGCCGGTGGCGCCGGATATTCGATCCACGTCCGGCGCAGGAAGACACCTTCCTTTGTCGCGGCGAATTCATAGTGGTTGACATACCATTGCTGCCATTCGGGCGGCGTGGCGACCGCGATCGTCTGGTCGGGGTCCTTCAGGATCAGATGGTGTACCTTGTCGCTCGTTTGGCAGTGCAGCAACGGACGAGTCCGCGCCATCGTTTCGCCGCTTACCTGCCAGAGGCGATAGCTTGGGTTCATGGCCACGTACTCGATTTTGCCTTGGGGGCTTTCGAGAATCCGCTCGGCCTGTCGCGAGGCGAAGTTGATCTCGTAAACATACCGCTCGGTCTGCCACAGGATTGTCGGGCTGTGGGAATCCGGCGGCCACCAGGCCTGGAAGCTCTGGAAGCGACCGAAGGGCCGGACATCCGCCTTGGAGTCGGTCCACCCGGCTGCGCTCAGATAGCCCATGCGACCGCCATCGAGACTGTGGCCGACGAAACAGTCCGCCCATGGATCATAGCGCCACGTCTCCAGCAACTCGTCAGGCGCTGCCACGGGGATCTCCAGAACCTGAGGCTCGGCGAATTGCTGAAGGTGTCTCATCCTCTCACTTGTGAAGCCGTCGTTCCGAGTGGCTTGAGCCCATGAAAGGTAGTTATAGGGTCGTTCGCTGGCCGAGCCATCCCAGAGCAGCGTGTCATTCACATCGTAGACCTGCTCCTGGCCCATTGGCGCATTCGACGGATACGATCCATACGCCGGTTGCCATCGATTCTCGCCGATCTGCGTCACGAGGTGCAGTGTCCCATCCGGAAGGAACTCCTTCTTCGCACGCAGGATCCTTTGTGTTCTGGTCTGCTCGGGAGTCAGCTCCTGCTTCGGCTCCGTGGATGACGCCGGCGTCGTCATCCAGAAAACGGACGTCAATTCGAACGTGATGGCCTTCACGAAGGCCACGAGCAGCAGGACCAGCAGTGTCGCCATGAAGACTCTGGCCGCTCGTGCGATGTAGTGGATAGGGTGTTTCGCGTTCATAAGCCCGACTTCCTCCCGTCTAAAACTCCCGGCTCAGAAAGGCCGCCACCGTCTGCACGAGCAGGATCGCAATGGCCACCACCGCCAGCACGAAGACCCGGCCCGGATGGCATTGCAGCAGAATGATAAAGGCCGCCAGTGTAGCGAAGGCCAGACCGAAGATGCGAGTGGTGTACCAGCGGGCGGTGCTCAAGGCCGACAGCGCTGTTCCCAGATAGACCACCAGACCGATGACGATGTAGACCCAGCCAACGACCAGGATCTGGATGGGTTCGGGAATCGGAAGAAGACCCGGCCGGCAGGCATACCAGTACAATCCCGTCCAGACCAGGCCCAGCGAGACGAGAAGGCCGAGGATCGCCGCGGCCAGCTTGGCGCCGAGAATGCTCATTCGCGACGTCGAGCGGTGCAGCAGAAACGACCAGGTCCG
>JAAYBA010000444.1 GCA_012719085.1 Planctomycetota bacterium | reverse complement strand
TGGTGGCCAGCGCCATGGAACTCGATCCGGAGGAACATCCGGACCAGACCGACCTGGGCAAACGGGCTGTGCTTCGTCTGATGGGCGACAGGCTGGATCCGGAGCAACGAGAGGAGATCCTGGCGGCGGCCGAGACCTTGGGCCTGACCGAAGAGGCGGCGAATCTCCGGAACCAGATGCGGGCCTCGATGCCGCCGTCGTCTGCCTCGTCGGGTAGTCTGAGAGCTTCCAGGACTCATCCGTTCGCCGTCGCCCTGATCGAGCGGTTTTTTGAGAAGCGACAGACGGATGCCGCGATGCGTCTGGCCTTGAATCACCTGAAGAATGCGGCCCATGATTCGCTGTACTGCCATTTCGTCGGGAGCGGAACATCTTCCATTGTCGAAGACATCGTTCGTCTGATTCACAAGCATGGAGCGACGGCGCAATTCATGGCGCTTGCCGCGGGGTCCGGGGAGCCAACCGTTCGAAGACTCGTGGAGTATGGGAGGATTTGCGAGCTTCTGGATCGCCCCGGCGAGGCGGTTGCGGCATATGAGAAGGCCGTCGCAATGGACCCCAAGAACGCCGCCGCACGAACGCGACTGGCCCTGCTGTCGATCAAGACGGATCCCAGGGGCAGCGCCAGGCAACTGGCGGCGATCGACGGCAGCGTCGTCAACACGGTCGGCCAGCGACTCGTCCAACAGGTGTGGCAGCTCTTTGTCACGGGGCAAGGCGAGTCGGCATTGGATATCGCGCGCCTGGTGACGGAGTACCTGGCCTTGATCGAGGAACCGGAAAGGCAGAATCTGGATTGGGTGGACAGCCTGGCTGATGCCGTCGCACAACGGTGCGATCATAGCGCCGGCCGACTGCATCACCTTTACGGGTCTGGAGTTTCCCGGCCGAACCTCGCGGGTGGTCGCTGGGCACAATCTCTCGGAACCGGCATGATCGTCACACCTGGCGGCGTCCGCTACTTCCACGGGCAGATTCCGATGAACTGGGCCAATCCGTTTCGGGAGGATGCTCGGATGGCCGAGCAACGACGTACCGTACACAATGCGCTGTGTCGCAAGATGCTGGAGGTTCCTCAATTGGCGGAGGTGGGGTTTGCCCGGCTGGCCGCCGAGGCTAAGGCACGCGATGCCTTGCCCGACCACTATGTGGAGATGGCCCGCCGGGCGATGCTGACGCACAAGCCGTACCGTCAGACGAATCCTCTCACGGCCACTTCCAGAGGACTGTCCCAAACGAGCCTGATGAGTCCTGCCGAGTATCTGGTGCGAGAGGCGCGCAAAGCAGGAACTCTCGACAGGCTGGTCAGCGAATTTGTCCCTCAACTCAAGAGAAACGGCGCCGACGATCAGGCGGCGAAGCTGACGCGATTGGCCGATGTCTACACCGCCTCGCCGGATCGCTTCTTCCGTGCCGTTGACCGTTTCCTCTCCGACGGCGCCGCCCAGGGGTTTGCCCGAGGCCAGGGCATCCGAGACGAACGCGGCCTTGTCCAAACGGTCATCGATGCTTATGTGACGCGAGATCCAGCCGGGAACTCGGCTATGAAGAAGTTTATTCTGGATAAGATAAAGGAGGATATCGATCAGGGTCGTTTCGTGCACCAGCATCTGGCAGAAGCCTGGTTGAGTGTCCTGATGAACCGCAACGACCCTTCGGCCCGGACGTTCCTGGACTCGATTGTGTCCCTCTACAGCAGCCCGAACGGGAGGGCATCAGGATTGGACGGCCTCTTCAAATCATACATCGTCAGGCTTGACAACGCTTCCGGTAGCCGAGGCCAGATGGAATCGAGCCGCACAAGGGTTCCGTCGCCGCGTTCCACAAGCGAGCAAGACAGACGAATCCGACGCGATACGACCACGCGTAGCAGAAATCGAACCCGGTAGTGATTGGGCCGTGTGCCCGAGGCACGAAGCATGAATCGATTCGAGAATATAGACATTCTCGTCGACCAGATTCGCAGGCGTCTGAACCGCCATCTCGGACTGGACATCCTCATCCGCAGTCTGTGCGCGGCGGGCGCGATCTTGCTGCTGATCGGGCTGGGCTACCTCGTCGGTGGGCGCCGAGTCCCGCTGTTCTGGTATCCTGTGGTTCCTGGCGTTTCTTTAATTGGAGGTGGGGTGTGGTGGGTGGTTCGCCGGCGGTCATTTGACGATGCCGCCGCCTACACGGATTGCCGTTTCCAACTCAAGGACGCCATTCGTTCGTACGAGGGATTCTCCCGAGCCGATCAACGAGAGGGTATGTACGAACTCCAGGCCGAGCACACAAAAGCGGCAATCGAGAAGATCCAGGCGGCCGACGTGACGTACCGATGGCCGGTGCGAACCGCCGCACTGTGCAGTGCACTGTTGCTCTCCTCGGCACTGCTGACGCTGAAGGCCGACAGTCCTGAGAACACCGAAGCACTGCGCCGGGCTGAGCAGGTGTTGACGCAGACTGAGCAGATAAACGAAGAGATCCGAGAGGCCCTCGAGCAGTTCAAGGAAGAGGCGAAAGCTGAGGAGATTGAGAGGCTGATCGCGCCCGATCGACTCGATGAGATGGTTGAAGAACTCAAGGAAACGTCCGACTTGAAGGACGCCATGCGTCAGTATGCCAAGCTGGAAAAAGAGCTAAGCACGGTGCTCTCGAAGCTCCAGCACCGCCAGGATGAGCAGCTCTACAAGAGGATGGGGCAGTTGCTGCAGGAGTCCGATCAGCCGAAGGCTCTGGGCAAGCATCTGGCGGAACGGCAATATAAGGAGGCTGCAGAGGAACTAAAGAAGCACAAGATCGACAAGACCGCGTCTCCCGAGGATCAGCGTGCACAGTTGGAGAAGCTCAAATCCGCATCGCAACGCATGGCCGGCGAAGCCGAGCGAAGCAGGTCGTCGTGCAAGGCGGCCGATTTGGCCAAGCGCCTGGACAAGGCGGCAAATGCGGCGAGCGAGGCTCTGAAATCTGCCAGCAGCAATCCTGGCCGGCAGAGCCCGGGGGGGTCCCAACAGAGCTCTCAGAGTGCCAATGCCCAGGGATCGAATTCGTCCGGGTCGGGTTCACGGGGATCAAACACGCCGGGCAGCGGTTCGCAAGGATCGAGTTCCCAGAGCGGCGGTTCAGAGGGATCCGGGGTCCAGGGGGCCGGATCACAAGGATCGGATTCATCGGGCAGTGGTTCGGAGGGCAGTGACTCAGAAGGCGGCAGTTCCGAAGGGGTCAACGAGTCCCTTGAAGGGATGGCCGAGCACCTTGACGATCTGGACGCCAAGTGCAAGGCCGAATCGATGGTTCAAGCATTCTGCAAGTCTCTGTCGCAATGCCAGGGAAAGCTGGGCAATTGCTCCGGCGGTGGCGACGGAAGCGGCCAGGGCGATGGAAGTGGCGATGGCGGTCTGGAACCGGGCACAGGGAGCAGTTCCAACACAAATGCCAATGTCAACGATGCCCGTAGCACGGGTGACAAGAGCGTATTGAAAGGCATCAAGAGCCAGGGGCCGTCCGTCAACACAACGCAGGCCGCCTCGGACGGTTCGGGAAGCAGTTCCGGCTCGAACGCCCACCTGATCCAGCAGTACCGACGCCAGGCCGAATCCTTCATTCGGCGGGAGGATGTCTCCGAAACGGTCAAGTCGGGCGTGAAGGAGTACTTCGAACGCATTCACCACACTGAGGAAGGGAACTAAAGCCATGGTCAGCGAAGCAACTTCGGCCAAACAAGCCGTCGAGCATTTCCGCACCACGTTTGCCTCGATCAAGACGGAGATCGGTAAGTTCATCGTCGGCCAGGAAGATGTGGTTGAGGATGTGCTGACGGCCGTGGTCTGCGGGGGCCATGTGCTGCTCGAAGGCGTGCCAGGATTGGGAAAGACGGCCCTGGTTCAGACGATTTCCAGGGCACTGAATCTGACGTTCAAGCGGATTCAGTTCACGCCGGACTTGCTGCCGGCCGATGTCGTCGGCTCGAATATCCTCGTTCAGAGAGACGGTGAGCGCGCCTTTCAGTTCGAGCCCGGCCCGGTGTTCTGCAATCTCCTGCTTGCCGACGAAATCAACCGGGCGACCCCCAAGACCCAGTCTGCCCTCCTGGAGACGATGCAGGAGAAGAACGTCACGGTCGCAGGAACGACGCATCCTCTGGATTTGCCGTTTTTCGTGCTGGCGACGCAGAACCCCATCGAACAGGATGGGACCTATCCATTGCCCGAGGCGCAGCTTGATCGCTTCTTTTTCAAACTGCACGTCACAATGCCGAGTCACAAGGAGTTCTCGCAGATCATCAAGCGTACCGGAGGCACGGCGGAACCCGAGATCCACGTCGTGGCGACCCGAGACGACCTTATCAGGATGGGACGGATCGTCCGACACATCCCCATCGAGGACAATGTGCTGAACTACCTGATCCACGTTGTTCGCCTGACACACCCTTCGGTAACACAGGCCCCTGAGACCGTCAAGAAGTACGTGCGTCATGGCGCTTCGCCACGGGCGGCCCAGGCGATTCTGGCGGCCGCGCGGGTCCGCGCGATGCGGACCGGACGCTATCATGTGGCGACCGACGATATCAACGCCGTGGCCGTTCCCGCCATGCGGCACCGCCTGATTCTGAGCTTCGAGGGAGAGGCGGAAGGCATGACAGCCGATGCGCTGATCCAGGAGATCGTGGCGCGACTCAGTGCCGCACGGAAGGTCTGAGAGCACGTTCAGAAGACCGTGCAGAGGAGGTTTCGCCCCATGTTGTTGACAGATCCGGTTTTCATACGACGATTGGAATCCCTTTATCTGTTGGCTCGCAAGGTGTTGGGGGGAACGTTGCAGGCCGATCGGAAGAGCACCCGAAAGGGCGCTGGGATCACCTTTGCCGACTACAGTGAGTATTCCTTTGGCGACGACTACCGCGCCATCGACTGGCGGGTCTACGCGCGTCTCGATGCGCTGATGATCAAGCTCTTCGAACTGGAAGAAGATGTCACCATCTACGTGCTGCTCGATTCCAGCAAGTCCATGGAGGCGAAGTTCCTCTACGCACGCCAGTTGGCGGCCGCCTTGGCTTATATCGCGCTGCACAGCATGGACAAAGTGGTCATCTATGGCATGGCGGAAGAACTGCGTTCGGTGACCCGGCCCACTTTGGGACGCGGCAAGATACTGGGGGTCCTTCAGGAATTGGAGACGGCCGAGCTGTTCGGCTCCGGCACGGATTTCACGG
>JAAYBA010000443.1 GCA_012719085.1 Planctomycetota bacterium | reverse complement strand
CCACCACGCGAAAGTGGAAATAGTACGAGTACGGAGCGGGCACGCCGAGCTTGTTGAACAGGTGGAAGTTGATGTGCTCGTTGAGCGAATAGGTCAGAGTCAGGCGGTTGTCGAAACCCTTGGCCGTGGTCAGCGTCCGCCACTTCGCCGGATAGGGCTCGCCGTCCGCGTCCAGCGCCTGGAAATAGTGGCCGCGGTTGAAGCGGAACCGCATGCTGCGCTTCGTGCTGCCGCCCAGGTAGCGGCCGTTGGCTCCGCGCAGGCGGTAGCGGATGTTGTCGTAGACAACGCCGTCGTAGACGAACGTTCCGCGCCAGTTGTAGACGAAGCGGGCCGGATTGGAGCCGGCGGCCGCAAACTGCGGAATCTCCTCGTCCGAAGCCTGGCGCATGTCCTCGCTGCGCGTCAGGAGCAAGTGTACCGGAAGCGATTGAAGCATCTCGAAGGAGAACCCTTCGTAGTCCGGGACGCCGTCGTAGACGAAGTACGCGAAGTTGAGCGCGGCATCGTCCGCGCGAGGAGCCATGGTGCCTTTGCCCAGCAGGTCCATCGTCTCGATGCGGTATCGCACCAGCGTCCGGTTCGGCTGGCCGGGCAACGTCGCGGTGTAGACGTGATCGCCCGCGACCGCATCGCCATCAGCGCCGTCGTCGCGCAGGAAGACCTGTATCCAGTCAGCGGAGTTGTGATACCGAGGATTCGGCGCCGGCGGCGCATCCGGATTGTCATCGAGAACGGCCTGGGATGTCGGCAGGAACGCGGGGATGTACTTGCCCGGCGCGACCACCTGGTACTCCAGGGAGACACCAATGACGCCGTCGGGATCCGTCACTCTGATCGTTACTGTTACGGGCTGCCCGGAAAGGGGCTGCCCGGGCTCGTGTCGGACCTCGTCCATGTATGGGCCGACATTCTTGGAATACACCGCATGGTTCATCCCTGTCGGGGTGGGACTTGCCGAACGCCAGTTGCCTGCGATGCCGTTGTCCAGATCCGGATGCACCAGTTGCATGGAATAGGCTGTGCCGCTGCTATTGGTCGGAACCGCGTCCCCCACGGTAGGCCAGGGGAACCCGATCCGGTAGTCGACTTCGTCTTCGATCTCGCCGGAGGCGTTGCACAGGACCAGGTTCTCCCCCTCGTTGCTCAATCGGCCTTCATAGGGTCCCAGCACTCGATCGGAAGGCAGGCTGAATCGGCCGACGCTCCACTTGGCGCGAACCGCCTCCGGGCTCTCTGTGACGATGAGATACCCCCCTGCCGGGAGGGTGGTTCTTTGGGGGAAGGCGTACGATATGCCCTTGTCGAAGTACCAGCCGGACAGATCGACGTCATCCGCGCCGCCGTTGTGCAGCTCGACAAACTCCACCCGCTCGGTCTCGTCGTCGGGATTGCAGTGAATCTCGTTGATGACAACCGACCCGGTCCCCGCGGGTGCAACGGCGCACAGCAAGAACACCACCGCCACCAACCGCAGATTCAGGAAAAGCAGCCGTTTCGTCCTGCACGCCGCCCCCGAAGGTGAGGGCGTCACATGGATTGAGATCATCGCCACTCCTGTTCTACAAACCCATCCTGATGACAACCTCATTATACCACAATCGGCGTCTTCCACAAAGCCGGCCCGGACCACTCCCCGATGATAGACGGAGCCTGTAACGTGTTCGTCACAGGCTCCGTAGCATTCTTCTGTGGTTGTGCCCGGTTTGGCTGGGGCACGCCGCGTCCGGATAACCGTTACCGCTCGCCGACCCCGCCGGCTGAGGATTCTCGTTGGCACAGTCATGATCCGGCGGTAGAATCGCCGATATCGATAGTACCGAGCCGATGGTAAGGACGCCGTCGGATGCGTTCGTCCGTCGGGCACGCAGACGAGGATCGCCGTCAGGGGGGCACAGCAACCACTGTGCAGAATCCAGAAACCACATTTCAGGCTTATGGCGAACACAGACGCCGCCACACGGCAAAACGGCTGCTCATGGCATTCGTGGTCGCGGCCGCGGCGGTCCTGCAAGGCTGCCATGGCTGGCCGGATGAAGGCCAGATGGCTCTCGAGACGGAGAGGATCTTCGACGAGACACGCAGAATCGATTCGGCCTCCGATGCCGACGAGCCGTGGCCGTCGGCCCACATGCGACCTCCGCTCAAGACCATGCAGACGATCGGTGGGGCCGAAGAGTGGAGGCTGACCTACTTGTGTCGCTACCATACGGCCGAGCAACTGAAGCAGATCATCCACGAGCAATTCGCCGCAAGACTGTTCAATCAATCCGGCCAGGACACGGCCCTTCGGGACTACACCGTCACGGCAGAATCCGCCACCAACCAACTGCTCGTCCGATGCGCGGCCGAACAGGACATCGATGCCATCCTCGAACTGCTCCATGAGACGGATATTCCACCGATTCAGATCGAGATCGACTGCATCGTCTCGGAGGTATCCGCCAGTATGACGATGGACCGCGAGACCACCCTGCTCATCGAGAATCTGTTCGGTGAACAGATCACCCTCGGCAGCAGGGAGGACCCTTCCGGAGGGCTGCTGCCCACCTTTCCCGGCGCCTCGCTGAGGGACCCGGCCAGGAACAAGTTCGGCCTGAAGATCGGAATCAGTCAGCCCCTGACCGGACACCAGGTTCAGCTCCTGATCGACCTGCTGGTGTCGCGAGGCTATTTGAAGGTCCTGATGAATCCGACTCTGCAAGTGCTGAATGGACAGAAGGCCAGGATCGAGTCGAAACAGCAGGTGCCCCTTCAGAGCATCCTCGTTCAGACGGGCGGGTTCGGCGAGGACACGATTCTCCAGACACAAACGGAATACTACGATATCGTCGACTCTCTCGAAATCACACCCCAGGTGTTCGCCGATGGGACCGTCAGCCTGGAAACCCGGGTTCAGACCGCCTCCTATCTCGGGCCACAGGGTGTCACGCAGATGCCTTCCACAAGCGAGCGGATTCTCACCAACAGAAACAGCCGTATCCGACTCGGACAGAGTCTCATCGTCGGCGGCCTGCGCAGGAGCGAGAAACGCGATGTGATCCGCGGCGTTCCCGTTCTCAAGGACATCCCCGTCCTCAACCTGTTGTTCTCCGGACGCGATGCCCAGGAACAGGCCACGGAGCTCATCATGATTCTCACGCCCACCCTCTCCACCAAGGGCCACCCCCGGCAGACCATCGCGGACATGATTGACTCGCGCCACAGCTCGCCGATGGGCCAGATGATGGCGGACCCGCTGGACGTCAGGACTGGTGCACAGGAACGGCAACAAAGAATCGGCGCCGGCGGTACCCTCCAGGCAGAAGGCCTTTCCGAAGGGCCTGATCTCGATCCCGACGGCCGTTCGGATCGACCGTGACCGTGCGTCATCATATCTCCAGCCGACCCCGGCCGAGAAGGGTGCCCGTGGCACGGGCCAGGCGAACCTGTGCAATCTCATACTCGGCGAACGCGCGAATCCGTCGCGACTGGGCGTCGGCCAATCGTGAGGCGCTCTGCAAAACGAACGTACTGGTGCTCTTGCCCAACGTGAACTGGGACTGCTCGACCTTGTAGTCACGATACGCCGTGACGACGCCCTGCTCGGCGGCCAGGATACGCCGCCAGTTCTGTTGCAGCGCGTCGACCGCGTCATAGACCTCCTGACGGATGCTCTGCCGCAGACGCTCCTGGTCGATCCGGTCCCGGGCCTTTTCCAGTCGGGCGCGGCGGTAGCGAGCCTGCGCCGCTCGGTTGCCCAAGGGAATCACCGCCGAAATGCCCACGGCATGGTCCTGCAGAGAACCGTCGCCGACATCTCCCAGGGCACGGCCCAAGCTACCCGACTCGCTCGTGGCGGCATACCGGTAATCGAAGGTCACATCTGGCAACGTGCGATTGCGCGCCAGCGCGATGTCCAGGTCATCGACAGCCAGCCGGAATTCGAGTTCCGCCATTTCCATCCGATTGTCGAGGGCCGCCGCAGCGATGGCTTCGGCGTCCAGGTCCAGCCCGATCGGATCGGGCTCGCTCGTCGGGAGGATGTCGATTCCCACGTTGAGCGGCAGGTCTTCTCGATTGAGAATACGCTTGAAGTCCCGCTCGCGATCCCGGACTGATGTCTCGGCGTTGATCACGTCTTCCAGCCGGCCGGCCAGACCGGCCTCGGCACGGACGATTTCAATCTTCGCGGCCGCGCCGGCCCCGACCTTTCGACGCGCGTGGTCCAACTGATCCTCGGCGAGTTTGTACTGCTCGCGGCGTACATCCAACTCGCGGCGGGCGGCATAAAGCTGCCAATAGACAATGTCGACGTTCGCAAGGATCGCGATGGCCGAGAGCTTCGTATAAACGTCCGTGATGTCCTTCTGGTAGGTCGCGATACGAATCGAATGCGTGTTGATCCGCGTGCCGGCGCCCCGGAGCAGAGACTGGACGTAGGAGACGCTCATGGCCGCGCTGGAGACGCCCCCGATGTCGTCGACGTCGTAATCGGCGCGACGGAACGGCAGGCTGGCGCGAAGCAGACCACCGGTCTGGAGCGGGGCCTCCACGCCTGCCTCGTAGGACTGCACCGTGACGGTGTTGCCTTCATCGTCCCGTTCGCTGTGGCTGTATCCGGCCGAGCCGAAGAACGTCCACTCGAACTTGGCCCGCTCCTCGTCCAGCGCCTGCTCGGCGATCGAGGGGCCGACGAGATAGAACTTCAGATCCAGGTTGTTCGTCAGCGCGGCCGCGCGAGCCTCTTCGAGCGTCAGCTCGACTGTCCTGTGCGGCACGGCATTCGGCTCGACCACCTTCGCCGCCAGCTCTTCGGTGGCCCGCTCGATCGACATCGGCTCCGACTGCGATTGGTCCTTGAGCTGCACCCTCTCGATCGCGCCCGACCGCGCCGCCAACACCTCCAGCTCGGGCGCCCGCCGCACCGGCGTGCCCCCGCAACCCGCCAACACCAGGCTCGCCAGCACCCAGCACCGCAGCAGCCTCAGGCCATATCGGATGTCTTGCCACAACGTCGTCATTGCATGACTCCAAGAAACAGTTGGAATGATGGAATGATGGAATGATGGAATGGCGGAATGGTGGAATAATGCAATACTGCAGGAGCACCGGCGTGGCGACCCATCATTCCAACATTCCAGTATCCCATCATTCCATTCCTATTCACATCGCAACGCCACCATCGGATCGATCCTCGCCGCCCGACGCGCGGGCAGCCAGCAGGCGGCGACCAGGGCCGCCAGTACGAACGTCCCTGCGGTGACGAAAGAGATCGGGTCGAATGGACTGATTCCGGCAATCTGGTTCCGAAGGACTACAGCGCCGGCAAGGGCCAACGGAATGCCGATCGCCATTGCGATTAGCCACAGACGCACACCCGTGGACAAGATCCGCCACATCACGTTTCCCTGGGTCGCCCCGATCGCCATGCGAATGCCGATTTCTCGCGTCCGGCTGCTCACCACATAGGCCATTACACCATACGTGCCAATCGATGCCAGTACGAGCGCCAAGACGCCGAGGGCGCCTAAAATCCGCATGGACGTATGTTGAAATGCCAAGGCATCTCTTATCAGGTCACGCACCGTGCACACCTTGCCCTGCGCCAGCCTGGGGTGGATTCGGCCCAGTTCGGCACGCACAGCGATAAGCGCGCGTCGCGCGTCTCCCGTGGTGCGGATCAGCAGGGTGGAATGGAGGAGCATGTTCTTCTTCGCCACGCTAAACACAGCCGCATGTTGTTCATCGTATTGGTTGAAGCGTGCGTCCTTAACCACGCCAATGACCTGCCGTTCGAGAATATGTTTTCCCACCGGGTTCTGGCCCGGCCAGAATTTCCGCGCGTAGCTCTCATTGACGACGAAAAATTTGCCGTCTGAATCAATGTCTTCCTGGCGGAATTCGCGGCCGCGCAGTATGGGGATTCCCATCACATCAAATAGATCAGGACCAGTGCCCCTATAGTGAGCGACCTCTATACTATTATCATTGGGCGGATCGTAGCCTTCAGGTCGCCATGCCCACGCGTCCATCGTTCCCATCTGCCCACCCAGCGGGCGGAGCCACGAAACACCAACCTGCTCGACCCCGGGGATAGAGGTCATCCGACGGATGATCTCCGCCAACTGTGGTCCGAACGTATCCTCTGCGAAACCGATACGTTCCAGGTCGAGCGGCACGGTAATCAGCCGGTCATGGTCATATCCCAAGTGCACGGCGAGCTGTTTGCTCATGCTGCGCAGACACAACATCGCACCGCACAGCAGAACGAGCGATCCGGCTACCTGCGTGACAATCAATCCGTGGCGCAACCACAGTCGTCTGCGACCCGCCCCTCCGCCGTCCTTCAAGGCGACGACCGGCTCGAACACGCTCGCTTGTAGCGCGGGCAAGAGACTGGCTCCTATCCCCACCGCCAGCACCCCTCCGGCTGCGAAGAGCAGGATCCGCACGTCCGGCACCAAACGCAGAGGCGTCCCCGGCCACCAACTGACAAACTGCATGATCGTCCGGCTCACCCACGAAAACGCCAGCAGCGCGCCCAGCATGCCACCGGCCGCGATCAGGACCCCTTCGCAGAGAACCTGACGCAGCAGGTCAGAACGCGTGGCGCCGAGGGCGACTCGGGTGGCCGTTTCCTTGCGGCGCTGCAGGGTACGGGCAAGAAATAGACCGGCCACGTTGGCGCAGGCAATCAAGAGCAGCAGCACCGTCGCGATCGCCGCAAACTTCAGAAAATTGACGATCTTCGGCTTCAAACCGGAGCGCGACGTACCCAGCAGACCCCGACCAATGGGCTCGAGCCTGATTCTGTGAAAATCGGGTGAGGTTCCATAATTATGCCAGCGAGGATCGTTACCACCTTCCAACTCCCTCTTGACCTCGGCTGCGATGGGTGTTAGATGCTCAGCGGCTGCAACGGCTAATTTCGGTTCGGTCAGGCGACCGACGAACTCGTAAACCGCCCCCTCCCCCAGCACAGGCTCCATACTTGCAGGCATCCACAGACAGGGTGCCTGCAAATCGAGGCCGGTGAATTCCCTGGGTGCAACACCGACGATCTCCACGACTGTATTGTTGAGTGTGACAGTCTTTCCCAAAACGTCCTTCATTCCGGAAAACTGCCTTCTCCAGAATGCATGACTGATCACAGCGACGGCGTGAGCCCCGCCCTGGGCCTCTTCTTCCGGGAGAAACCCTCGTCCCAACACGGGGGCTATGCCGAGAAACGAGAAGTAGTCCCCTGACACCAACTGCGCCTCGATATGTTCCCAACCTTCTTTCGTGTGGAGTTTGGGCTGGATGTTTGCGTAGCCAATGATGCCTTTGAACACTCCCTCTTCCCGTCGAAACACTTCATAGTAAGGTCGACAGAAATTCTCACGAACTGTCTGACCGGCGTTGCCGGCCGGTACGATAGACCACAACTCGTGCGGTCGAGCGACCGGCTTGGGACGCAGCAGCATCTCGTTGAGGATGCCGAACAACGCCAGATTGGCTCCAATGCCCAATGCCAGCGTCAGCACCGCCACCGCCGTGAAGCCGGGCGACCTGGCCAGCATCCGCAGGGCGTATCGAAGGTCTTGCCACAACTTTGTCATTGCATGACTCCAAGAACCAGTTGGAATGATGGAATGGTGGAATGATGGAATACTGCAGGAGCACCGGCGCTGCGACCCATCATTCCAGCATTCCATTATTCCATCATTCCAATCCCATTTCGTTTCACGCCACGTCGAATCCGCTTTGTTTGAGTTCGGCGGATTCCTGCTGTTTGCGGGCGGCCTCTTCCTCCTCGACGATCCGGCCGTCGAAGAGGTGGACGGTCCGCTGGGCGTGGCGGGCGTAGCGCGGGTCGTGTGTGACCATGCAGATCGTCGCGCCCTCGCGATGCAGCTCGCCGAGCAGGGCCATCACCGCCTCGCTGTTGACCGAGTCGAGGTTTCCGGTGGGCTCGTCGGCCAGCACGATCGACGGACTGCCCACCACCGCGCGGGCGACCGCGACGCGCTGCTGCTGGCCGCCGGAAAGCTGCGCGGGGTAGTGCTTGGTCCGATGGCTCATCCCGACCCTCTCCAGCGCGTCGAGGGCGCGCTTCTTCCGCTCGGCCGACGACATGCCGCGATAGGTCAGCGGCAGCTCGACGTTCTCGAAGACCGTCAGGTCGCCGATCAGGTTGAAGCTCTGGAAGATGAAGCCCACCTCCCGGTTGCGGATGCGGGCGCGTTGCGAGGCGGACAGGTCCGCCACCGGCTCTCCCGCGAGCCGGTAGTCGCCCTGCGTGGGCGAGTCCAGCAGGCCGAGAATGGCCATGAGCGTCGATTTGCCGCAGCCCGACGGCCCGGCGATCGAGACGTACTCGCCCTGCGCGATCGACAGATGCACCCCCGCCAAGGCGTGGGTCTCGACCTCTTCGGTAACGAAGACCTTGTGCAGGTCTGCTACGTGGATCAATGATTCGTTCGATTCTGTCATGGCATGGTTCCCAGTTGTCAGTTCCCAGTTCCCAGTTGTCAGTTCCCAGTTGTCAGTTGTCAGTTCCCAGTTCCCAGTTCTCGGTTCGCGGTTTGCAGTACTCAGTCGTTAGATTGCCCCTTCTGCGGACGAGCTTGGCGCAATGATCTCCGCAGACCATTGATCATTCTGCCAACCTCCTCGGTTTGGCCGAAGAGACGATGGGCCACATCAGCCTTCAGGTACCCGATCCGACTTGCGATCTCGATATGAGTCTCCAACTCAGCCACAGACCCATGTGCGATGGACAAGTGGTGAAGGAATTCCTTTCTGTGCTCGCGCGCTTGCCCCTCGGCAATGTTGGCAGGAACCGATACGGCCGCCCTCTGAATCTGCCCCATTAGACCATACTTCTCATTGGCAGGAAAAGCACGTGTGACATCATAGCACTGCACCACGAGATCCATGCTCTTCCTCCAAACATCCAAGTCCCGATAGCTGTTTCTGCTCATGGCTTCTCTCCTCTTCCCGCAACTGTCAACTGGAAACTGGAAACTGACAACTGAAGTCTACTTCAGCCGCAGTCGGTCCTGGCCGTCCCACTGGGACATATCGCTGAGGATGATCTCGTCGCCGACGTCCAGGCCGTCGAGGACTTCGATCGTGCTGACCGAGACGCGGCCGAACTGCACGCGCGTCCGAATCGCATACTTGCCCTCCTCGACGACCTTGAACAGCTCCGAGACGCCATCGGACGAGGCGGAGACCGGCCTTCCGACATTGAGCACATCCTCGAGCCGCTCGATTTCGATGGTCCCGGTCACCGACAGATCCGGCCGGGCGCCTTTGGGCAGTGCGCCGTTCAGCGTGACGTCCACCGTCACGTTGCCCTCGATCACCGTCGGATCGATGCGGGAGACGGCGCCCTGCACCGTGCCGTTGTACGTGTCCACTTCCGCAAGCAAGCCGATGAGCACATCGCGGGCCTGCACCTCGGGGATTCTCAACTGCGCCTTGAGCCGACTCGGGTTCGTGATGCGCGCCAGCACCACGCCCGGCGCGATCTGCTGGCCCGGCTCGATCTTGTCCTTGATCTGGGCCAGCACGCCGTTCGTACCGGCTCTGACTTTCAGGGATTCGATCTGCCGGCGCTTGAGATCGCAGAGCGATTCAGCCTGGCTCACCGATTCCTGCAACTCGGCCAACTGCGCCGGCACCGTCTCCTTCTCGAACATCTCGAAGCGCCGTTTGTTGATCTCCAGGAGCCGCTTCGCCCGTTCGGCGTTCGTATTGGACAGCGTCAGCTCCAATTCGGGGATCAGATCCTGCTCGAACTGCTTCTGGTTGACCTCGGCGCGGAGCCTGGCCTCGTCGCAGGAAGCCTGGTATTGCGCCAGAGACGCTTCGTTTCCCAGGAGCTGATCTTGCAGACTCGTTCTCTGGGCGCTCAGCCTGGCCTTGGCCGAGTTCAGTTGCGAGGTGGCATCCAGCAGTTCCCGCTCCAGATCGGGATTGCTCAGCTCCAGGATCACAGTGTTGGCGTCGACGATGGCGCCCGGCAGAACCCGGATGTGGGTGACGCGGCCGCTCACCAGGGCGGGAACCACCAGGATATCCTCCGAGACCAGGGTGCCGACGCCTCGCACCTGGCGGAGCATGGAGCCTCTCTTAACGGTGTCCAGCCAGAGCGTGCGGCGGTCCACGCTCGGCGACGCCGGTTCCAGCCGCGACAGACCCACCGTCACGGCAGCGATCACCACCAGCCCGACCGTGGCGATCACGCCCCGCCGGATCATCTTCATACGCTTTGCAGATTTTCGAGGTATATCCATGCCAAAGCCTCAAAAGACCATTGGAATAACGGAATGTTGGAAGAGCGTCGCCTTGTCCACCCATCATTCCAGTATTCCAGTATTCCCTCACTCCACTCCTACTCACATCGCAGCGCCTCCATCGGGTCGATCCGCGCGGCCCGGCGGGCGGGGATGTAGCTGGCCAGCAGAGCAATAGCGATCAACATGGCCGAGACGGTCGCCAGAGTCAATGGGTCCGTGGGCGTCACTGCGTACAGAAGGCTCGACAGTACGCGTGTCAGCGCCAGCGCTCCGGCCAAGCCGACCACGACGCCAATCAGCGCGAGTCTGAGTCCCTGCCGAAGTACCACGGCCAGAACATTCCTGCCTGTGGCGCCCAGCGCCATGCGGATGCCGATGTCGTGCGTTTGCTGGCTCGTGGTGTATTGGAGCAGTCCGTAGACGCCGACCGTCGCCAGCGCCAGCGCGATGCCTGCGAAAAGGCCTAACAGAACCGCCGCGAAACGCTGCGGCGCCAGCGAATCGGACAAATGCGCCTCCAGAGCCTGCACCTCTGTGATCACCTGGTCCTTTTCCAGCTCGGCCACTTGTGCCCGAATCGCACCGGCCAGACGCAACGGATCGCCATCGGTTCTCACCACAAGCGTCGTGTCCCTGAAGTACTGATTCCAGGGCCGAAACAGCGTCCCCAACGCAGGATCGGGATGCTCGAAATCTCTGAGCGTGCCGACCACACCCACAACAGTGCGGTCTTCGTCCCAGACATGGACCCTCTGGCCAATCGGGTCAACGCCGTCGAAGTACTTCCGCGCCAGGTTCTCGTCGATGATGACATTGTGCACCGCTTCCTGCATATCCAGTTCTGTGAAGCTCCGGCCTTTGAGCAGCCTCATGCCGAGCGTCTCAAAGAAACCGGCAGTCACTTCGCGACCTTTGCCGACAGGCGTCTCGTCGGGATGGGCGGGAGGCCGCCCGACGATATGGAAAGAAGATTCGACTCCGTCGTAGCCGAAGTCGAGAAACGGGGTCAACGCGGCGGCGCGAACGCCGGGAAGGCCTCGGACACACTCCAGCAGCGGTTTGAAGAAGGCTTCGCATCGTTCGTACACGGGATAGCTCGATTCGAGCAGGCTGATCTCCATCGTCAGCACATGCTCAGGCTGGAAACCCAGGTCCAGCCTGTAAAAGGCAATCCAGGTACGAATCAGCAGCGCCGCTCCGGCCAGGAGGATCAAGGACAGACCCGTCTGCCCGATGACCAAGCCTCCATGCACGCGACGCCATCCGCGTCCGGTCGAGGACGGCGTCCGTCCCTCCTTGAGGGCCAGGCCCACGTGAATACCCGAAGTCCGACAGGCCGGGACGATGCCAAACGCCAGACCCGTCAGCACAGACACACCCAGCGTGAATCCGAGGACCGGCCAATCCACCTTTGTCTCGTTCAGACGCGGTATGTCCGCCGGACACAGCCGAACCAGTCCCTTAACCACACAGAACGTAACGAAAAGCCCGAGCGCTCCGGCGGCCACGCTCAGCAGGAGGCTCTCGGTGAGCATCTGACGCAACAGACGCACACGCGACGCACCGAGAGCCACACGCATGGCCATCTCACGTTGTCGCGAGGTCGCGCGGGCCAGAAGCAGACTGGCCACATTCGTGCAGCCAATCAGGAGCACGAATCCCGCCGCACCCAGCAGCAGCCACAGCAGTTGACGGTTCCGTCCCAACTTGCGTTCCAGCAGGCGGTGCACCGCAATCGGTCCCGCTTCGGGATTCGTCTGTTGCAGGCGGTTCGCAATCACATCCATCGCGGAACGCGCCTGGGCCAGCGTGCAGTCCTTCTTCAAGCGCGCCACCCCGAACACGATCCCTCCCCACTCGGGATTGGGTTCATAGACCAGAGGCACCCAGAACGCCCTGCCGGTGCCCACAGGAAACATGAAATCCGACGGCATGACGCCAACAATCGTGTGGCTCTTGCCGCCGACGACCATAGCCCCGCCAATGGCGTCCGGCGTTCCGCCTAAATCGCTCTGCCAGAAGGCATGGCTCACGACCACCACACACTCCTTGCCCCGCTGTTCCTCTTCCGGGAGAAACCCCCGGCCCAGCAGAGGCGAAACACCCAGCAACCCGAACAGATCGGGTGAGACCGCGGCCGCCCAGACGTACCGCGGCCGGTCGATCCCGGTGACGTAGGGTCTGCGTCCGCTGCAGGCCGCCATGTG
>JAAYBA010000442.1 GCA_012719085.1 Planctomycetota bacterium | reverse complement strand
TATCTCGGAGACGCCATCCTGGGCAGTGATTTCTCGCTGCATCTGAAGATCGTTGCCGGCGCCGGGGCGTTCGTCTGCGGCGAAGAGACCGCGTTGATCGCGAGCATCGAGGGCCGCCGGGGCATGCCGAAGTTGCGTCCGCCGTACCCGGCAATCAATGGGCTCTGGTCCAGTCCCACGCTGATCAACAATGTCGAGACCTATGCCGCCGTGCCGTGGATTCTGCGAAACGGCGCCGAGGCCTATGCGTCGATCGGCACGGAAGGCAGCAAAGGTACCAAGGTCTTCGCGCTGGCGGGCAAGGTGGCCCGCGGCGGTCTGATCGAAGTGCCGATGGGCATCTCGATCCGGCAGGTTGTCGACGAGATCGCCGGCGGTGTCGCGGGCGGATTGAACCTCAAAGCCGTGCAGATAGGCGGGCCTTCCGGCGGCTGCGTTCCGGCGGACCTCGATCATTTGCCGGTCGATTACGAATCGCTGATCGCCGCCGGTGCGATGATGGGCTCGGGGGGGCTGGTTGTGCTGGACGAGACGGACTGCATGGTGGACATCGCGCGGTACTTCCTGGAATTCACGCAGAACCAGTCGTGCGGCAAGTGCACGTTCTGCCGGATCGGTACCCGGCGGATGCTCGACATTCTCGACCGGCTCTGCACCGGACATGGCCGGGCCGGCGATCTGGACGAGCTCGAGCATCTGGCCGAGATGGTCCAGAAAGGCAGTCTCTGCGGGCTCGGCAAGACGGCGCCGAATCCGGTGCTCTCGACGCTGAGGTACTTCCGTGAGGAATATGAGGCCCACATTCAGAGACGCTGTCCGGCCGGCAAGTGCAAGGCCCTCATTACCTACTCGATCACCGACGACTGCATCGGTTGTACGATCTGCGCTCAGCACTGTCCGACCGATGCGATTGCCATGAAGCCCTATGAGAAACACGAAATCGATCCCGACAAATGCGTTCGCTGCGGCACGTGCAAGAGCGTCTGCCCGGTTGACGCCGTGCGAGTTGATTAGCCATGCCCAAGCTTGTGATAGACGGTCGTGAAGTCGAGGTGGACGCCGGCGCGACGATTCTCGATGCCGCCCGGAAGCTCGGGATCGAGATTCCCACCATGTGTTATCTGCGAGGCCTTGAGGCGACGACCAGTTGCATGGTCTGCGTAGTGAAGGTGGTCGGCACAAAAGGCCTGGTGCCTTCGTGTGGCACGCCCGTACGGGATGGGATGCAGGTTGAAAGCGCCACAGACGAGGTCCGTGACGCGAGACGCTCGGCGCTGGAGCTTCTGCTCAGCGACCATGTGGGCGACTGTGTCGGGCCTTGCGTGATGGGGTGCCCGGCCCATATGGACATTCCGCAGATGATCCGCCAGATTGCCGCCGGGCAGTTGGCCGATGCCGTCGCAACGGTCAAGCGGGACATCGCATTGCCGGCGGTGTTGGGGCGCATCTGTCCGGCGCCGTGCGAGAACGTCTGCCGACGGGCCCAACACGACGAGGCGGTCTCGATCCGCCTGCTCAAGCGTCACGTGGCGGACGTCGACCTCGGCAGCGACGAGCCCTATGCCCCTGTGTGCGCCGACGCCAACGGCAAGCGTGTGGCGATCATCGGGGCCGGGCCGGCCGGTCTGGCGGCCGCATACTACCTGCAGCAGGAAGGCTTCGAATGTGTGATCGTTGACGAACGCGAGGAGCCGGGCGGGATGCTGCGCTACGGCGTGCCCGAGGGCAAGCTGCCGCACGACATCCTGGCGCGCGAGATCGCACAGATCGAGAAGCTCGGCGTGCGCTTCCGGCTCGGCATCCGCGTCGGCAAGACCATCTCGATGGAAGAGGTCCGCAAACAGTTCGACGCCGTGTTCGTAGCCGTCGGGGAGTTGAAGGAGGGGGATGCCGAGACCTTGCAGTTCGATTCATCCGACAAGATCAAAGTGGACGCGGCAACATATGCGACCGGCATGCCGGGCGTGTTCGCCGGAGGGGACGCCGTACGCCGGAGACGGATGGCCGTGCGGGCGGTGGCCGACGGGAAGGAGGCGGCTCGGTCGATCGCCCAATACCTTACAGATCAGGAAGTGATTGGCCCCGAGCGGCGGTTCAACAGCCGCATGGGCAAGGTCTCCGGGGCGGAGATGGCCGTCTTTCTGGAATCGGCCAGTCTGGAGGCGCCGGTCAAGCCGCTTGGTGTCGCCAACGCGTTCAGTATCGATCAGGCGCGGACCGAATCGCTCCGTTGCCTGCATTGCGATTGCCGCAAGCCTGACGCCTGCCTGCTGCGGCAGCATGCCCAGACCTACAGCGCCAGACAGAGTCGGTACAAGGCCGACCGTCGCCCCTTCGTCCAGCAGACGCAGCATCCCGACGTGATCTACGAGCCGGGCAAGTGCATCGATTGCGGCATCTGCATCCAGATCGCCTCCGAAGCCGGCGAGAAACTGGGCCTGACGTTCGTCGGCCGCGGTTTTGACGTTCGCGTCGCGGTGCCGTTTGGAGGAACGCTTGCCGATGGATTGCAGGTGGCTGCCGAACGATGCGTCGCGGCCTGTCCCACCGGTGCGCTGGCCCTCAAGGATGACCGAAAGCCGCCCGGAATGACGCAATGAGCCCGCATTGCGGAGGGTGATCTCGCGTGTGCGTTGTTTCAAGACCGCAGCCGAAGGGCCGTCTCGGCCACGCGACGGCCGAGGTTCCGAGCGGTCGTCATGCCGAACTCGTCTTTCGTTACACCTCCTTCGGCGCCGCTCCAGAGCGTGGCCCCGAAGCGCGAATGCGGCCGGCCGTTGCCGACCACGATCATCTCCTGGCAGAACAACGAAACCTGGACCGACTGGACCGTTGCTTCCTGTCCGCCGTTGCGGGTGCCGCCGACGGCCAGGACGCCGCCGATCTTGTCGGCCAGGGCCAGGTTGTCGCGATAGAACGCCATCCAGCGGTCGAGGAAGGCCTTGCACAGCGAACTCATATTGCCGAAATAGACGGGCGTCCCGATGATGATGCCTCGCACCTTTGGATCGGTGAGCTTGGGGACCAGGGCGGGAAAGTCGTCCTTCTCGCCCGGTTCCAGCGGGATGCCGGCCGCCAGGTCGCCGTTGATCTTCCGTCCCGCCAGTTCGATCAGCTCCGTCTCGATCTGTGGGCTGACAAGGCCGGCCGCGTCGAGACAGACCCGCAACGATGTGGCGGTCGCCTGACCCTGCCTGGGACTGCACGAAATCGCGATGACCTTGACGGGTTCGTCACGCGACGGTGCATCGGCCCCGTGGGAAGTCGAAGTGACGCCGGTGGCTACAACGCCGGCGGCGATGGAATCTCTCACGAAGTCTCGTCGGGTGATCGCGTTCATCCATTGTCTCCTTCTGTGTTTTGCACTCCGATCGTTCGTCGGCCGTACACCTGCCGTGGCCCGGCGTATGCATACAAACCAGAATCACACGAACCGAACCGTTCTCTGTCGTGTAGTACAACCGTCCTGGTGTATATTTCGTCCATATAGGAGGTTCATTATGAGGTCATCGAGTCGCCGTGCACACCAAAATCTGTCACGTGGAGGCTTCTTCATCTTCTTGGCAGTCATGCTGGCGGCCCCCGGTCTGCTTGTTGCGGCTGACTGGCCCAACTATCGGGGGGCCAACTACGACGGCATCTCCAGCGAGACCGGCTGGCGCGCGGCCCTGCCGGAAAGCGGGGTGGTCGAATGGCGGGCTTCCCTGGGCTGGGGATTCGCGTCGATGGCCGTCCGTAACGGACAGGTCTACGCCACCGGCAACGTCGATGACTTGGACATCGTCTACTGTCTCGATGCCACTACCGGCAAGGAACGATGGCGGCAATCGTATCCGTGTCCTCGGCTGGCCAAGCAGCACGAGGGCGGTCCGTCGGCCACCCCAACGGTTGAGGGTGACGCGGTCTACGTCTTCAGTAAGAACGGCGACATCCTGCGGCTGAACGCCGAGAGCGGTGAAGTCGTTTGGCACAAGAACATCCGAACGGAACTTGGCTTGAAGGAATTGACGTGGTATTTCTCGGGCTCGCCGGTGATCGTGGACGATCTGGTGATCCTCAACGCCGGCACCGCCGGTGTGGCGCTGAACAAGGCCGACGGCCGCGTCGTCTGGCACAACGGTAAAGACGTCGGCGGCTATGCGACGCCCGTGCCATATACCCACGGGGGCAGAAAGTGCATTGCGCTGTTGGGGGCCGGCGATCTGTTCGGCATCGAGGCGGCTACCGGCAAGATCCTGTGGCGCTACGAGTGGAAAACAAGCTACGATATCAACGCGGCCGACCCGATCATCGCGGGAGACCGCATCTTCATCTCATCGGGATACAACAAAGGCTGCGCCCTATTGAAGCTCGGCGACGACAAGGTCACCGAGATATACAGCAACAGGAACATGCGGAACCAGTGCAACAGCTCGGTTTTGTGGAAGGGCCACGTCTACGGCTTCGACGGCCAGGTGGGAGGCAGTGGCAGCCTGGCGTGTCTCGACCTCGAAACCGGCCAGGTCAAGTGGGCCCAGCGCGGGCTCGGGACTGGCTCGCTTATGTTGGCCGACGGTAAGCTGATCGTCCTTGGCGAGAAGGGCAAGCTTGCGATCGTCGAAGCGACACCCAATGGCTACAAGGAATTGGCCTCGGCCCAGATTCTCGAAGGCAAGTGTTGGACCGTCCCGGTGCTGGCCAACGGGAGGGTCTACGCCCGTAACGCGGCCGGCGATCTGGTCTGCGTCAACGTTGGCGGTGCGAAGTGATGATGGGAAG
>JAAYBA010000441.1 GCA_012719085.1 Planctomycetota bacterium | reverse complement strand
TGCCGGTAGGTTTCCGGCTTCCATCGCAGGCCGCGTGGCGGGCGCTGGAGCATCTGCTCCCAAGCCTGCTCGGTCGGGCGGCGCGGGTCCTTCACGAATGCCCACGACACGGGCAGATCCGTGTCGCCATCCTTGCGGAAGGGCGGCACCATGAACGTCGGCGATCGCTCGGTCGTATCGGTCAGGACATCCAGCAGGAGGCTGTCGGCGATGTAGGTCACCAGGCCGTGCTTTCGATAGATCGCCTCTTCGAACTGCGTCACGCGACGGAGGGTGTCCACCGCCGCCGGGGTCGATAGATCGCTCAGCAGCTTCCGAAAGAGCTGCGCGTACTCGACAGGACTTCGCAACTCCCAAGGTCTTCTTGTCTGCGAGCGGTCCTGAAGCCATCGGACGATGGCTGCTTCCAGCGCGGCGCCGACCACCAGCAGCTCGGCGGTCGTAGCCTGCATCCGGGTCGAGCCCATGACGGCCATCGGCCCGGTCGTCAGGTCGAGTTTTACGATACGAGGCTCCTCGATGACCTGCCGGGATCGCTCGACGTGCTCGGCCAGCAGAGCGGTCGGGTTGTTGTAGACGAAGAAGACGTCGGCCCCACGATCGAGGCCCTCCCAGGCGGTGCCGATGACGAAGGGGGTCTCGCCGCCCTCGGTGATCGCGACAACCACGTCGCCCTGTTGCAGACCCGCCTCTTTGATCTGGCGGCGGCCGAAATCGGGAAAATCTTCAAAACCCTCTACTGCCTTGATCAGCGCGAAGTCGCCTCCGGCCATGACGCTGATGCACAGCGGCCACAGCTTCGTCGCGTCGGGTGCCAGCGGTTTCATCTCCTCCCAGAATCTCCGCCATGCCGCCTCCAGCAGGATGCTCAGCCGGCCGGTTGCGCCGCAGCCGGTGAAGAAGATCCGCCGGCCGGCGTTCATGGCGCCGAGGAATGCGTCAATCAGCCGGTTGTAGCCGTCTTGAGCGAAGAGCCGATCGGCCGCAATTGCGATGTCCTCGTCTACCGAAAGCAACTGCCGGATGCCCGCGGCAACGTCGGCCTCAATCGTCTGCGAAAGCCGATGCGTCTTGGGATGCGACGACTCGGTCAACAGCGGACCGAGGCGAAACGCCCTCTCCTCTCGCAGAAACGCTCTGGCTTTCTCCACGGCATCCGACATAGATCACTCCTCGCATCAGCGGGCTGCTTGCCTGTGCACACGAACCTCGGTGTATTCATATCACCTCGCCGATGCCATGTAAATCCGATATCTGGCGCACCGATACGGCGACGGAGTCTTCCTTTGTCTGGCGATGGCATGTCGGCGTTTTTCCCGTGCGAAGCCCAAGTAGCTGTGGACGCAGGCTCCATCATCCGTTAGAGTGGTGGCGGAACGGTTCGTGGCCGTGCAAGGAGATGAACGTGGTCAGCCTGTCGGAGCAACTGATTCGGGGAATGGTTCGAGCCATCGTGGATGAGGTTCAGCCTCGGCGCATCTACCTCTTCGGGTCCTGTGCACGAGGCAGCCACAGGTGCGATTCCGATGTCGATCTGCTCGTCGTGGAGGATGGAACGTTTGGCCCGGAGCGCAATCGCTGGTCGGAACTGAAGCGGATCCGCAAGGCCTTGAAGTCGTTCCGCGTGTCCAAGGACATCCTTGTCTACAGCAGGGACGAATTCGAGCAGTGGGAAGACTCCACGAACCATGTTATCGCCCACGCCGTCAGAGAGGGAAAGCTGCTCTATGAAAGGTCTTGAGCAAGCGAGGCATTTCCTGGTGATGGCAGAGAAGGATGGTCGCGCGCTGCGGGGCATGGAGGATGGAGAGGTTTTCTCGGCGGAGATTTTTGGATTCCATGTCCAACAGGCGGTCGAGAAGGTCTTGAAGGCTTGGCTGTGCGCGCTGGACGTGACTTTCCCCCGGACGCATGACCTGGAGGAGTTGGGCGCATTGCTCGAAAAGGCCGGTCGTGAGGTCCCCGAGTTCGTCGCAGAACTGCTGGAGTTCACCGACTTCGCCGTAGCCTTTCGTTACGAGGCATTTTCCGATCTGGATGCTGATATTGACAGGCGGGACTGTATCGAGCGGGTGGCTCGCCTGTTGCAGCATGTCCGGGCCATTGTCGCCAGGGGCAATCCGTGAGGGCGGTGCCTTGAGGTGTTCGGTTGGACAGCGGGTCATGAAGCTCGGTGACGGCGACAGACCGCTTGGGTGCATGTTGGGCGCGCTGGTGGCGTTGGCGTGTGGGGCGGGGCTTGTTTGTGCGGCACAGGGGCCGGCGGACAGTAATCCGCAGGTGGAGGATGTTCTTGCCGTGCTGCGAACGATCCCGGAGGTGCCGCATGCGATTCCCTGCGATTCCGGTGGCTTTGGTGTCCCTCGCGGCGGGCACCTTCAGGGGATTCAGCAGGCGACGATCGAGGGGCGGCCGTTTCTCGTGCTCAGCGGCAGTGCGAGCGCCGAATCTTATCTCGGGCTGGTTGCCCTCGAAGGCTCGATAGGGCGTATCGTTGCGATCAAATCCTTGCTGCCCCGCCCGTTCAAGCACGCCGGCGGCTTTCAGGTCTGCGGCGATTACCTGGCTGTCGGCATCGAGGACGACAACACCAAGATGGCCTCTCGTGTTTGGATTCTCCGGCTGGCTGAGCTGTTGCAGGCCGGCGGACCGAAGCCCCTCGTCGAGATCGAGCGAACCGGCGCCTATCAGCGCGCCACCGCCGGCGC
>JAAYBA010000440.1 GCA_012719085.1 Planctomycetota bacterium | reverse complement strand
TCTGCGCCGGACCGGGCGGTTGCCAGATGTGGTTCGGTCGGCCGCAGCGGCTACAGATGGTAATCGCCTGCGGCTTCCGGCTGATAGAGCAGCGCGTCCACGCGGATGCTCTTTTCGATCCGCTCGCCCACGTGACGGCCGAGCAGCGAGGCGCCCATCGGACTCAACACCGAGACATTTGCCTCGTCCATGTCGCCGTCCGAGGCGCCGTCGGCCGGAAAGACGAGCGACAGGACCATCGATTCGTTGCTCCGGTTGTCGAGCAGGCGGACCTTCGAGTTCAACGTGACCACGTCGTCCGGAATGTCGCGAGAGGGGACGACGTTGGCCTTGGCCAGCACCGTCTGGAGTTGGGCGGCCTCGGCCTGCCGGGCGGCGTCGTGGCCGTCCAGTTGGTTCAAGAAGGCCTGCAGGCGGGACATGTCGAAGTCCGTGATTTGCAGTCCTCTTTCTGCGGCCGGCGCCTTCGCCTTCGGCTTTTGCCGCGCCCGCGTCAACCGAATGCCCCGCCGGCTGCAGAACGCCTGCGCACGCTCTGCGATCAGGTCGATCTGCCGCTGCGACAGCCCCGTCTCGAGAACGTCGTCCTGGGCCATGAAGAAGATCTCGTGCTTCTCCTGGGTGTGCTGCGTTGGCAGGCAACGGAGTCGGTCGCCCCACCAGCACAGGTGGTAGTAATGCCGACCGTCTCTGGGGCGATCGGCGATGGCCTCTGTAATGATCTCATGCAGTGTTTCCGAAGTCATGATCCATATCCTTACTAACAATGGGTGTCATACACGCGGACCCTGCAGGGACGGCGTACAGACGCCGAACGGTCACGGGGTCGTTCTTGTCTCGGTTTCAGGCGCGTCGCCGTTTCCCCTGAGACCCATGAGCAACGCGGCGAAGGCGGGGACGTGCCGGAAAACAACAGGAGCGGGTGGTGGTACAGGCCTTTGGACCATTCCGTCGGATCGGATGATAGGCTGTCCCAACGATGGAAAACGGAGGGTTTGTTGCCTTTTGTCGATGTGCTCAGGAGCACGAAACGCGCTGGGGTATGTGCGGCGGTCATTGGGCAGTCCTCCGGACCTTAGAAGAAATACCAATCCAGCGATCTGGCGTTCCTCAGGCACGGCGCCATCGTCCTGGGATGCGACGTCTGTAGCGATGTGTCATGAACGGAGATCGGTGATATCGTCACTTCCATCGATGATTCCTTTCCCATGATGCCGCCAAAAAAAAAGCCGGCGTCAGCGGCCGGCTTGTACCTGCACAGGTATCGCCGACCGTCAGAAGAGCCGCCCGTAGAATGGGCAGGCGCAGATTATCCACCGGCATACGCCTGCCGATGCGCTGTCCGAACCGGATGTTCTCGTCCGGGTCGGTCGAAAGACGGTCTTGGACGAATTGCTTGTCATTTCCACCTTCACTGTCTTAAGGAAACTGGCTCACCTGCATAGACTATAGCGTTCGGGACCGGTTCGGTCAACGGACAACTTTACGCCGTGCCCCATTCCCCAGGAACCGTCGAGGTCGTCTGGAAGGCCTTGGGTGATGTTATCGGGCCAGGGGCCGGCCGGAATCTCTGGGGTTCGACCGGCCCCGTGGCCTTCCATGCTCTGCTAAAAGGTCATACCGGCGCTGAAGATGTACTTGACGTCGGTGCTGCTTCGGCCGTTGGCCGGTGTGGCGTCATAGTTGAAGATCGTCTTGAAGCTGGCGAACATGCTTTTGGTCAGGCTGGCCCGAATCTCGGCTGTAGTGGTCAGATAGTAGTCGGAGAATTTGTCGAGGGCCGGGTAGTACGTCAGATCGTGGAGGAACTTGACGTTGTCGTTCAGTTGGTGGTCGAAGTTGTAGCCGGCCTGAGCGGACAGCTCGCTGTTGCTGTCGGTATCCCCGTCGAACTTCTCATAAAGCGACGCGAGACCGGCCGTCGTGGAGAAATTCGTCCTCGCCGATTCGATCCACTGGTAACCGGCACCACCACCGACCACGATGCGTCGATCCAGATCGGCGATCGCGTCCTTTTCGTAGCTGCCGTTGATGAACCCGAAGAACTTCCTTGAGAAGAAGTAGTCGTACTGGGCCTTGGCGCGCCACCAGTCTTCGGTGGTCCTGTCCTCTCCGGTGTCAGGGTCTTCCTGCTTTCCTCTACCGTAGTTGGCGCTGGCGGTTGTGCGGTCCTTATCGCTGCGTCGTGCGACGTTGATGTTGGCGTTGACGGCCTCGGTCGAGGTGTTGCCACTGGTGGCTGTGAAGCCGGCCGAGATGCTCCCTGTCCACTTCACCGGCGGTTTGGCCGGGGGGTTCATGGAGGCCAGGTCGGTCAGTTGGAAGGTCTGGGGCCGCAGGGCCGTGCCGGTGTCAATGGCGAAGGTGCCCGCATCGGCGGCCAGGACGGGCTGATTCAGGACCGTGCCGTCTTTGAGGTGCACCTCCACGGGCGCCACCGTGCCAAAGGTCAGGACGTCTGCCAGGGCGACGGTCACCTCACCAGCGGCGTCCGCCTTGAGGACGAGCTTGCCGTCCGTAAGACGGACCAGCGTGCCGGTGAGCCGGTCGCCGTTCCGCAGGTAGACTTCGTCGGCCTGCGCCACGGCGGCGAACAGGCAAAGACACAATGCGGCTGATACAAGGAAACGATTCATTCTCGGGCCTCCTTTCAATAGGTCCGCCCAGGCAC
>JAAYBA010000439.1 GCA_012719085.1 Planctomycetota bacterium | reverse complement strand
GGTTTGTTCATGATCGGTGGCATTCTCGCCCAGGGCGCTCGCGTCTACATCGCCGCCAAGGCCCTCCAGGTGATTACCGGCACCGACACCGCGACCTCGATCGTCATCATCGGCGTGGTTTCGATCGCCTGGACCGTCATGGGCGGCATTACGACGGTCATCTGGACCGATGCGATTCAGTGCCTGCTGTTCACATTCGGGGCCATTGCGGCGCTGGTCTTCGCCGCCTCGACCATCGACGGCGGTCTGGCCGCCATCGTTTCGGAGGCGTATCACGCCGGCAAGCTGCGGACGATCGATCTGAGCTTCGATCCTCAGAAGGCTTTCACGCTCTGGTGCGGTGTCGTCGGTCTTGGCGTCCTGACGCTCGCTTCGCATGGCACCGATCAGCTCATGGTGCAGCGCATGTTCACCTGCCGTAGTGCCGCCGACGCCCGCAAGGCCGTTATCTGGTCGGGCCTCTCGCAACTTCTGACGTACCTGCTGCTGTTCGTCGGCGCCGCCGTTTACGTCTACCATCAACACGTGCCGCTCTCGCCGGCCGAGCAGGTGGTTGTCGAGGACGACTCGATGAAGGTCTTTGCCGTCTACATCGTCGGCGTCATGCCTCCGGTGCTGTCGGGGCTGCTGATGGCGGCGATCTTCGCCGCTGCTATCTCGACGCTCGACTCGCTCCTGGCGGCCCTGTCGCAGTCCACCATTGCGTTGCTCTACAAGCCGTACCTCAATCCTGCCGCTTCCGACCGTCAGACCGTGCGCGCGTCGCGCGTGATCGTGCTGATCTGGGGTGTCTTGCTGACGGCCTTTGCCATTTACTGCGATGTGATCGCCCGCTCCTACGCCGACCTGCTCCAGTTTGCCCTGGCGATGGCCGCCTATACCTACGGCGCCCTGCTCGGCGTCTTCCTGCTGGCGTTTCTGCCCATCCGGCGCGACGACCGGGGTCTGATGTGGGGTGTGCCGCTGTCGATGCTGACCGTTTTCGCGCTGAATTGGCACCAGGCGATCCCGCAGGGCATTGTGGTGGTCGCCTCGGTCGTGCTGCTGGTCCAGGCGGTCCGGCGCCTCCGGTGCGAGCCGGTGAAGCTCGTCTACGTCGCTCTGGCCGTGGCGTTGCTGCTGTGGATCGGCCTGGTTCCCGTTGGGCGGGGCCTCGACGGGACGCCTGTCTATTTCACCCTCGCGTGGCCCTGGCACTTCCCCATCGGTACGGCTATCACCCTGGTTCTGGGCTGGCTCGTCGGCCACAAGCGACCGAAAGGGTCGGTCGGTGGTTCTCGGACCTGAAACATGGGAAAACGGCTCTGTTTTGCACGAATGAGAACGCCTGCGATGTGGTATAATTGTGGGAATGGACAAGCACGAACTCAGAGCGATCCAGGGCTTTCTTTCGGCCGTCGGCGAAGGTCTTGAGGCGGACCGTGACGGCGTGACGCTTCGGGACCGCCTCTCGGAGCTGTCGCGAATCATCCAGCGATTGATGAGCGCGCGGGTCGGCGCTGGCAGCTTGCGGACCAAGGTCCATCTGGCGACGCTGGAGCGGACGGCACGGCGGCATCGGCGGTGGATTGCGGCGAGACTGAGCGAAGGACACCGGCCGAGTTAGCCTCTGCGGGTTGTGACGGTATCAGGATGTGACAAGCGGCAAGGGAGGTGCGATTGTGTTGAAGTGGGCGTTGGTCGTTGGGGTGCTGGCGGCAGTGGCGAATGCCGCTTCAGGACGGACCTTGCTGGAGACGGCGCGGGAGCGGTCGAGCGACCTGCGGCTGGCGACGTATGCGACGTCGCATCAGGTCGAGCGGCTGGCGACGGACGCAGATTTTCGTGCGGCTGTATGGGAAGCGATCGAGCGGATGGGGATCACGAAGCTCTACCTGGAGGTCTACCGCGGTGGCCATACGGTGCCGCCCGAGCAACTGGTCCAGGTTCGCGACTGGCTCACGGAACGGGACATCGGCGTGGTCGGCGGGATCGCCACCGTTCCAGGCGGCGACGTCGGCGTGCGGCAGGAGGGGCCGCTCGGCTGGTTCAACTGGCAAAACGAAAAGACGCAGCGAGACCTTCGACGGATCATTCGCGCCAGTGCGCCGCTGTTCGACAGGTTCATCGTCGACGATTTCCTCTGCACGGGCGATGTCAGCGCCGAATCGGAGCGGGCCAAAGGCGATCGCTCCTGGGGCCAGTATCGACGCGACCTGCTCACGGAACTGACGCAGTCGATCTTCCTGCGGCCGGCCAAGGAGGTTTCTCCGGGCATCACCATGATCGTCAAGTACCCTCAATGGTACGATCGGTTTGATCTGTTCGGGTACGACACCGTGACGTTTCCGCGTCTGTTCGATCAGGTCTGGGTCGGCACCGAGACGCGGGGCCGCAACACGCAGCGGTTCGGATTCGTGCAGCCCTATGAAGGTTTCGTCAACTATCGCTGGTTGGCCGATATCGCGGGCGAGAAGATCGGCGGCGCGTGGTTCGATCATGGTGATTGCGCCGAGCACGATTTTCTCGATCAGGCGTACACCAGCGTGCTGGCCGGAGCACCGGAGTTGGTCTTTTTCAACTTGGGCGACGTGGTCGCAGGCCATCCGGACCATGGGAAGGTCGCGAACCGGTTCGGCCAACTGACGGATCTGGCCGCGTTCGTGCGGGCCCGTCCCGTCACGGGCGTGCCCGCGTACAAGCCGCCGAACAGCGACCCGGCCGGCGACATGTACCTGATGGATTTCCTCGGCATGCTGGGCATCCCGCTGGTCCCCGTGCACGAGTTTCCACATGACGCCCCGGTCATCTTCCTGCCGGCGCAGGCAGCGGCCGATCCGAAGCTATACGAGCACGTCAAGAAGGCGCGGGCGCGAGGCAGGCACCTGATCGTGACGACGAACCTGCTGATTGCGTGGCCGCAAGGCAGGGAGTTGGCCTCTGCTGTCGGTATCGATCCTGACTTTGTCTCTGCGCCTCTGCGTGCGACGTATCGCACCGAAGACGGGGACGTCGAGATGGATCTCGAAGCGGCCATCGAGGTTGCGCCACGGAAGGGTGATGTCGTTTGCGCTGATGGTGCTCGGCAACTGCTGTTGTTGCGCACGGCCGGCAATATCTCTCTGCTCAACACGCACACGTACAGCCAGGCGGATTTCGACGCGGTGGGCGAGGTGCTGCTTTGTCCGCGTCCGCTCGGTCTGCTGTCTCTCGATGAGCCGGCCCTGACGTCGTTCCGCACAGCGTTTGCCGGCGCGAAACCGCCGACCTTTAAAGGTCCGGCATGCGTCACGTACCATCCGTTCGCAGATGCGAGCCAGGGCGATTGTGTGCTCCAGAACTTCAACGATCGAGCCGTCGAGGTCGGCCTGACATTGCCAGACGACGAAGTTCGCCGGACCTTTACGATCCCGCCGCGCGATCGCGTCTGGATCGCATCCGAGAGGACGAGGTAGATCGATCAGAAGATCCGCCGATAGATGTGGCAGTAGGGCGTCTTCTGCGTCTTGTTGTAGTAGTCCTGGTGATAGTCCTCGGCCGGCCAGAAGGTGCTGGCCGGGGTGATCTCTGTCTTGACGTCGTAGCCCTTCTGCCGCAACACCTGCACCAGATTCTCGGCGATCTGCTTCTGCTCGTCGTTCAAGTAGAAGACGCCCGAGCGGTACTGGCGTCCGATGTCCGGTCCCTGGCGGTTCAACTGCGTGAAATCGTGGGTCTCGAAGAAGAGCCTGGCCAGCGTCTCGTAGCTGGCCTGGCTCGGATCGTAGACGACCTCGACCGCCTCGGCGTGGCCCGTGCGGTCGGTGCAGACCTGCTTGTAGGTCGGATTGTCCACGTGGCCGCCGATGTAGCCGACCGTCGTGGCGAGCACGCCGGGGGCCCGTTGCATGTGATACTCGGTCCCCCAGAAGCAGCCGGAGGCGAAGATCGCTCGCTCGGTCTTGGGGGCGGCTTTGGCCCGAGCATTTCGCTCGTCGGCCGAGAGGAAGTCCATGGAGATGGAGTTGACGCAATAGCGCGTATTCTTCGGCGTCAGTTGCTCGCCTTGGAACACGTGCCCCAGGTGCCCGCCGCAATTGGCGCAGACGATTTCGGTCCGCATCCCGTCGGCGTCGGGCTGCCACTTAACCGCGCCGGGGATCTGGTCGTCGAAGCTGGGCCAGCCGCACTCCGAGCGGAACTTCGACGACGATTCGAACAGCTCGGCCCCGCAACGCTTGCATGTGTAGACGCCGTTCTCGAAGTAGTTGTTGTACTTGCCGCTGAAGGGACGCTCGGTCCCCTTATAGAGGATGACGCGTTCTTCCTCAGGAGTCAGTCGATTGTACATGCTCTGCTCTCGATAAAAAGACAGGTTGGCGACCATCACGTCGGCATCACGGTTTTTCCCCGCCGCTACGATTGCGACGGTCCGCAGGGCGGCCAGGTCCAGCGGCGTCTGCACCAGAACCGGGACAAACTGCATGAAGGGCGTCTTGACCTCCTGCCATTGCCCGTTCGTCTGAAACGCCGCCTCATAATACTGTGTGGCGAACCGTGTGTCTTTGGTCCGCAGCCGAATCGCGTAGGATTGTCCGTTGCCCTTGACCCGCAGTCTCAGGCCCGTAAAACCGTGGGCGCTGACGTTCCTGCCTCGCGGATCGAGACCAAGCTGGGCGGCAATGAACCCGCCCCTGTCGGCCGACGCGACGGAGCCGCTCAGGTGCAGGACCGTCTGCCCATCCTGCTGCACAAACTCCAGCTTCGTGGCGAGGGCATCTTGCCCTTGCGCTTTCTCTTCGGCACGAGGGCGGGACGCCCTCGCCACGGCGCCGCCTGAAGTTTGATTTGTCCGCAAGGCCCACTTGGTTCCGAGCGCGCTGACCTGGTCGTTGCCGGAGAAGTCATCGATCAGTCGGTCAGGCGTTGCAGATGACCGGCTCTCGGCGTTTGTAGAACCGGCTTGCTGCCCCCAAGCCACGACGAATATGGTGCTGATAAGAACTATGAGTGCCGCGAAGCCGGCTGCTGTCAAACGCTTGTTCCGGTTCATAGGTGCTCCTTTCATAGCGGGCTACTATGTATACCGTGATTCGCAGCCGATTGTTTTCCCCAATTGCGGCAGGCAGGCCGATTCCTGGCGGGCACCGGTCTGTCGGACCAGTGGGAGCCAATGAGAAAGGGGCCGGGATCGATGATCCCAGCCCCTTGTGTGTTCGTGCAGGATGGGCATCCCGAGGCCATCGGGACTGCCCGTGCGACCGGATCTC
>JAAYBA010000438.1 GCA_012719085.1 Planctomycetota bacterium | reverse complement strand
GTCGATCGAGATAGTCGAAGAACGCGAAATCGGCCTTGCCTCGCAGTTGCCCGGCCACGCCGAGCAGGCCATAGGGCCGCAACCAGAAGTCGTAGGCCGCAAAGTCGTAGATCGGCGGATTGACCAGAAGAATCCGTGGACGCATCATCCCATCTCATCGTTGAAGTCACTCGCAGGACATCGCCATCGCCCATACCATACGCATCGACTCCCACGATTGTCAACCGGAGCCACAGGACGCGGTTACCCGTTTCGGGTTGGGGTCAGGGTCTGGTTCGTAGTGATCCCGATGGCCATCGGGATGAGGCGTTGCCTTTGCCGGAACAGGTATGCCCTCACGGGCACACTACAGACAGTCCCTCTCCACTCCCGCAATAAACGGGTGGCCGCGTCCGCCACAGCCATTGACGCAAGTGGGGCTTTATGATAGAATGAGTGCGTCAAGGATTGTTCTACGCTCAGAATGGGGGCAGGCAATACAACCGCAACCGTTCGACGACAGGTATGCAATGTCCGGGAGAGAGGGTGCAATGAGGCCGCTGTGGCGCATCCATACAGCCCTGATCGTGTTGGTCGCACTCCTGATGGGGCCGGCGGAGGCCGTCTGTCCGCCGGGCGACTGGAACGGGGACTGCCGGGTGGACTGGCTCGATCTCGGCCTGCTCGCAAGCCACTGGCTCAATGACCCGAACCAGATCGACGACCCGAACCAGATCGACGACCCGAACCAGATCGATGACCCGAACCACTATGCCACGACCGACGCGACCGACCTGGCGGTGCTGGCCAACCACTGGCGCCGGACGGGATGCCCCATCGTGATCAATGAGCTGCTGGCCCATTCTCACGACATCTCGCCCGACTGGATCGAACTGCACAACGTCAGCAGCATCCCCGTTGACATCGGCGGGTGGTTTCTCAGCGATAACGAGCACGATCTCTACGAGTTCCGCATCGAAGACGGCACCGTGGTCGAACCGAACGGGTACATCGTATTTCACGAGGATACACAGTTCGGAAACCCCGACTGCCCCGGGACGCACAGCCCCTTCGCACTCAGTGAGAACGGCGAATCGCTCTGTCTCTATTCCGGCGCCGATACGCGGTTTCCCGATTGTCTCGTGGTTGAGCGGTTCGGCGCCTCGGAGACGTGGGTCTCATTCGGCCGGCACATGACCAGCATGGGGACGTACGCATTTGTCCTGATGAGCGAGCCGACGCCGGGTCAGGCCAACGCCAGCCCTCTGGTCGGCCCCGTGGTCATCAACGAGATCATGTACCATCCCCCCGGCGACACCGATACCGAGTACATCGAACTGATGAACGTCTCGGCCGGCCCCGTCACCCTGTTCGACTTCCGGGCCATGGAGCCTTGGCGTTTCACGGACGACGGCGGGATCGATCTGGTGTTTCCCCGCGAGCCCCCGGTAACGCTCGACGCAGGCGAACACATCCTGCTGGCCAGAAACGGAGCGATGGTCCGCCACACATACGGGGTTCCGGCGCACATACAGGTCTTCTCATGGGGTTCCGGCCGATTGTCCAACAGCGGCGAGAGGATTCGCCTTCTCAAACCCGGAGATGTGGACAACGCCGGCGCGCGATACTGGGTCGAGGTCGATTCCATTCACTACAGCGACGGGACGCACCCGGAGAACTCCCCCGACCGCGTGGACCGGTGGCCGGCGGAGGCGGACGGCGCCGGCTTGTCGTTGAACCGCATGTTCCCATCGCAATACGGGGACGATCCGGACAACTGGCATGCCACGATCCCTACCCCGGGATCGACGAACGATTGAAATCACCAAGCGGTGTGGTGGCTAATAGGCGGCGCCGGATGCCGAATGCGCCGCCGAGTGTGTTTCCAGCGCCGCCACCCGAATGTCGCACTCCCGGCCGCCCGGCGCAACGGCAGCTTCGGCGTCCCGAAGACGTTCTTCCTTCGGCCGCGTCTTCCATCGGCGGTGCAGCCACCAGTACTGCGTGGGGTCCTCGCGTACGAACGCCTCGATGGCCTTCGTGTATTCGCTGGTAACCCATTTGAGCGGGTCGTCCTTGTCCGCCCACTCGTGGGGGAAGATGATCCGCTGAACGCCGATCTCGAAGAAGAACCGATTCTCGACGCGACGGCTGTAGCCGACCACGATCGGCAGATTGTAGGTCAGGGCCACCAGGCCGATACTCTTATAGGTGCTGGCCTTTCGCCCGAAGAAATCGACGAAGACGCCCTTCCTGCCGGCATCCTGATCGGCAATGAACCCGAGCGTGCTGCCCTGGGCCACAATCTGCGGCATCAGTTCGGCGGCGCCTTTCTTGTCGATGATCTTCTGGCCACGACGCTCGCGGACACCGTAGAGAAATCGGTTGAGGTACCTGTTGTCGAGCGGCCGGGCGATGCTGTACAGATCGAAGCCGAACAGACCCATCAGATAGCCGGTAATCTCGAAGTTGCTGTAGTGCCCCGTGACCATCAGCAGGCCCTTGCGCTCCTGCATGAGCCACTTGGCATGCTCGGCGTTCTTGTATCGCGAGTACTCCCGCCAGTTGTACTTCTTCACCAGCCGGGGCGTGAACAACACGTCGATCGTCAGCATGACGATCTGCTCGAAGCTCCGCCGCCCCGTTTGCCAGATCCATGCCTCGGACTTGTCCGGGAAGCTGGCGCGGAGGTTCTCCAAGGCCCGCTGCCTACCCCGATGATAGTGCTTCCAGAGAAGCCTTCCGAGGAAGCAGGCAAACCGCAGATTCGTCTCGACATCAAACAGGTATAGAAAGATCACCAGGACCCGAACGGCCACGTACAGCAGCCAATCCAGGACCGGGTGGGACTTCTTCTTGCGTTTTCTTGGTACGCGTCCGTCAGCCATCGCCGCCCATTTTATGCGGGAAACGGCGGATGTCAAGAGCCGCCTGCGATCCGGCCGACTATGGTGCACCATGAGGGGCCAGGGAGGCCTGCTCGGTGCCGCCGTAGGCGCCCATGTTGATCCGCGCATTACCGGCCGCCCGCTCGGCCAGCGGATCGCCCGCCTCACACAGCGGCTCGTCGCCCAGCGGCCAACTCGGGTCTGCGGCGTCGATGCACGGGCTGGTCGCATCGTCCCACGACCAGAGACCTTGGGACACATCCCAGGACCAGCCCTGGCTCTTGAGGTGGTAGTCGCCGGGACTCCAGAGCCCGTCGTCCAGCCACTGGCCGCGTGCGACGAACACCGGATCGACGTCAATATTGCCCTCGCCGGGCCAGCCGCCTTGGATGTTGCAATAGCTGACCGTCGCCTCCTGGCGAACCTCCAGGTTCGCGCCATCGGCATTGAAGTAGACGATCGAGTTCGTCAAGGTCGGGGCCACACACGAGAGACCATACCCCAGGTTGTCGGCAATCGTGCAGTTCTCGATGACCGGATACCCGCTGGAGACGCCGCCGGCGCGATTTCCGGCGATGACGCAGTTCGCGAACGTGCCGTAATTGCGTT
>JAAYBA010000437.1 GCA_012719085.1 Planctomycetota bacterium | reverse complement strand
TGAGGCCAGCCCGGCAGGGCCGTCCCGTCCTCTCGCCAGATCGCCAGACGTGGGTCGCCCCAGGTTGTATCCCAGGCGATGGAGGATTGGATAATCTCGTTGCGCCCATCTCCGTCCACGTCGATGCAGATCGGTCCGCTGTAGAACTGATCGTTTGGTGGATAGGGAACCGTTGTGGGGGTTGGCCACGGGGCCTGACTCGGCGCCGCTTCGATGGCGACGACCTTTCGGTCGGTGTGCGCGATTCCGTCGCGGGTGACAGTGAGCTTCAGTTCATAAGTGCCGGGGCCCGGACTGGGCAGGGACAATCGGACGAATTCGTTCGGTTCGGTCGAACCGGCGCCTTCGGCGGCCACCGCCCAGTCGCCGCTGGCGTAGGTGCTGTATTCGAGTCGGTAGCCATCGCCGTGAACGAACAGGAGCACGTCGACGGTCTCGATGTCCGCCGCCAGCGACTCGGCCTGTCTGGGCGTGGCGATCTCCCCCAGCGGGTACTTTCGGTCTGCTGCCTGCAAAGCCCTGTAGGCGTTGACGCGCCCGGTCCCGATATAGCCGGCGTCGGAATCGACGGATCCGTAGTAGACGGGGTCTGCCGTATTCTCCAGGATCGCCCGAAGTTCCACATGGGTCAGCTCCGGTCGATGGGCCAGCACGAGAGCGGCGACGGCCGCGACATAGGGCGCCGAGAACGACGTTCCGGCCGTGGCGATGTACTCGCCGTTGAGGTCGGTCGTCACGATATCCGTTCCGGGTGCGGCGATGTCTACCCAGGCGCCGAACGTGCTGTGATCCGTTTTGGCGTCTTCGCCGTCGGTCGAGGCGACGGACATGACGTTGTAGTACGCGGCGGGGTAGAATACCTCGTCCGTGGCGGAATTGCCGGCGCTGGCGACGAGCAGAACCCCTTGGGCGAAGGCGTTGTCGATGGCCTCCTGCATGATCGGATCGCCGGCCCAATCCGGTTCGTCGATGCCCGCGCCGAAACTCATGTTCACGATGTGGGCGCCGTTGGCGGCCGCATAGTCCAGGCTTTCAGCCACCTCGGCCGTGGTGATATAGATGCTCACGCGCAGCGGCATGATGCTGCACTGCCAGTTGACGCCGCAGACGCCCTGGCCGTTGTCGCCGACCGCCGCGATGACGCCGGCCACCATCGTTTCGTGCCCTTCAATTTCATTGGGGGCGCTTGTCGGGGCAACCTCGTTGTTCTGGCTTTCGAAATTCCATCCATGCACGTCGTCGGTGTAGCCGTTGCCGTCGTCGTCGATGCCATTGTCGGGGATCTCGCCGGAGTTCAACCAGATATTGTCCTTCAAATCGGGGTGGGTGATGTCCACTCCCGTGCCCAGCACGCCTACCACGACGTCACGACTGCCGGTCGAGATATCCCAGGCATCGGCCATTTGGATCAACTGATGGGCGTACTGATCGGCGAAATCCGGGTCGTTCGGCATCCGGCAGGGCCGATAGATGTAGTTCGGCTGGGCGAATTCCACGTCCGGATCGTCTCGAAGCCGCTCGCAGATCGCCGGAACGTCGCCGTCGGCCTTGAGCACGTGAAGCGCCCGTCGGCGTCGCTGGCGACCTTGCCCTCTGGCGACGAGGTCGATCGACTTGAGAACGTCAAGCCGGTGGTTCGTCCGGAGGCGCCACAGGGCGGCCTCCTCCGTCCGGGTTCCCGCGCCGCCTGCCTTGGCCGAGTCGGATTTGAACCTGACAAGGACCTCGCCTGGGACGTATTTCAGATCTGCCGCCAGGTGCGTGCCCGATACCCCGATCTCCTCATCCGCCTCGGCGGCTGGCAGCGGCACCACGACCCAAAGCGATACGACAACCAGGACGGCCGTCGCCGCCACAGTCCTGCTCCAATTGCGCGTCTTCATGCGTACTGTCCCTTTCGTTCTTTCGGCACGGTTTGCTTCGCTTGATTCAAAGGGTGGCAGATCTTCTCCGGTGTGGTCGAGATGGGAATGAACGGCACGTGCCATGCCGACGAACTCGCACATCGAATGAAATCCAGAACAGATCCTCATCCCTCCTACGCACTGGCCTGCAGCCTCTGTCCGCGGGTGGCCAACCATTAGCTCGCTGTTTCGAAGGCATCCCCTTCAATCCGCTTGGGGCAGGCTCTGCCTTCGGATCGCGGTCCCAACGCCGACGATCCAACCTTCTTTCTATTGTAGCCGTTGGGCCGGGAAGATCAAGTCCAATGGCCCGGAATCGGCAAAATACCTCCTCCCATTTCAGCGTGTCGGTTTGTAGGGGAAAGCGGCTTGGCGGGTTGTCTGGGGGTGGATAAGATGGCGTCGCTGAGCCGGGAGGCCGGTCGCGATGCCAGCACACGCTTTGGTTGCGGGCTGGCCTGCGAACCGGTGGGTCAGTGACATGAACCCCGATGTCCATTGGGAGAAAGGACGGCCGCCATGAGCGAATGCAGCAGCGGAGTGACGCGACGGCGATTCCTCGGAGCCGCGTCGATGGGTGTGGGACTGGGCTTGGCAGCACGCGCTGCAGCGGGCTCCGGTCCGATGGGAGGTGTGTCAAAAGCGCAACGGCTGCCCAGGGAGGTCTGGATTGCGAGCATCTCGCTCAGTGGTTTGCGGGCCGCCGATCCGAAGGAGATGACGAAGAAAGTGCTGGCCCGCATGAGGGAGGTGACGCCGTTCGAGCCCGACATCATCTGCCTGCCCGAGGCGTTCCCGTTCGCCAACCTGACCGGTCCGGAGCCTTCCCTGGCGGAGTCTTCAGAGGAGCCCATCGGACCGTTCTCGCGTCCGTTCGCCCAGTTTGCCGAGAAGCACAAATGTCACGTTGTCTGCCCGATCCAGACCGTGGCGGACGGCCGCTACTACAATGCGGCGGTCTTTATCGATCGCCACGGCCAATGCATCGGGCAGTACCACAAGATGCACCCGACCGTGGGCGAACTTGAGAATGGGGTCACGCCGGGCACGACGGAGCCGCCCGTTTTCAAGACGGACATTGGTGTGCTCGGAGCGCAGATCTGCTTCGATATCGAGTGGTCCGACGGCTGGCGGAAGCTGCGCGAAGCAGGGGCCGAGCTGGTGTTCTGGCCGTCGGCGTTCGGTGGCGGTGCGATGGTCAACACGAAGGCATGGGAGAACAAGTACTGCGTCGTCTCCAGCACGTGGAAGGGCACGACAAAGATCTGTGACATCGACGGCCGCACGATCGCTGGCACAGGACAGTACGCCGACTGGGTCTGCGCGCCGGTGAATCTGGAAAAGGCGTTTCTGCATTCCTGGCCGTTCTGCCGGCGGTTCCCGGAGATCCAGGCCAAATACGGCCGCAAGGTCTCGATCCGGACGTTTCACGAGGAGGAGTGGACGATCATTGAAAGCCTGGATCCCGATGTGCGCATCGCGGACGTGCTCAAGGAGTTCGATCTGAAGACACACGAGCAGCACATTGGCGAAGCGGACACTGCTCAGCGACGGCGACGCGAGGGTCTCACACAAGGTGTGTGAGGCGATGGGCAGATCAAGGCACTTCGTAGTAGACGTATGTGCTGATCCGTGAGGGTCCGAGGCTGATGATGTCACCGTGTTCGAGGGCAATTCCCGGCCCCCCGGGGTCCACCTGCGTATCGTTGACGAACGTGCCACACGTGCTGTTCAGGTCGCATGCGACGCGGCGGGGGCCGGCGTCGGTGATTCGCAGCGCCACCCGGACGTGGTTCCGCGAGACCTCCCGCGGCACGAAATACAACGTGTCGGTGGCCCAGTAGTCGGGTGTCGCTGCCGAGGGAGGCTCCAGAATGGTGGAGGGACGGCCAAGCACGATGTCCTGGTCATCCAGGTGAATGATCCCCACGGTGGATGGCCCGGTGCCCAGCAGGTAGTGTCCCGGCTCCAGACGGCGCAGGGCCGTTTGGATCTCATAAATCCGGTCAGCCCGATCGCTGCCCATGATGAACTCGATTTCCTTGAGCCGCGAGATCCGGATGAGCTTGTCGATGGTGACAAACAGCGGATCGGTTTCGTCCATGCTACGACATCTCCAAGTAAAACGCCATGCGGCACGAGCACTTCCAGTCGACGTTTGGCAGTGGACGTGCGACTTGACCGGGAACCCGGCCCGACCAGCGACAATAATGTGATTCTAACCGTCGGTCAATCCGCGAGATGATAAAATGCAGCGATTCCGATCGGCCGTTGCGGCGGGATTGCCGAACTGCTATTTTACGGGTAATGGACGTCGGCACCAGATGGCCGATGCTCGAATGGTGTGTATGGAAGGAAAGGGGCGTTTCGATGCGACGAATTCCGCGATCCAGGTTGGTGGTGGCAAGCGTTCTGGTTGTCCTGCTGATGGCGGGCACGCTGGGGGCACAGACCCGACGGGAAATTCAATTCCCGGACATCCTGGGATACAAGACCCTGAGATGTGATCTGCATATGCACACGGTGTTCTCCGATGGCCTGGTCTGGCCCACCGTCCGCGTGGACGAGGCGTGGCGGGAGGGCCTGGACGTCATCTCGATCACGGACCATATCGAGTACCAGCCGCACAAGGCGGATGTTCCCACGAACCACAATCGGCCCTATGAGATCGCCTTTCCCCGCGCGAAGGAACGCGGGATTCTGCTGATCCGGGGCACGGAGATCACGCGCGACACTCCGCCCGGGCACTTCAACGCGCTCTTCCTCGACGATGTCAATCCACTCGATACACCGGATCTTCTCGATTGCATGGCGGCCGCGGCCGAACAGAGGGCGTTCATCTGGTGGAACCATCCCGGCTGGAAGCCGGACAAGAAGGGCTGGTTCGA
>JAAYBA010000059.1 GCA_012719085.1 Planctomycetota bacterium | reverse complement strand
GGCCCTCAGCTATCACCTGCCATTGTACGCTGTAGGCATGGGCGATTCAACCTCGTTTCACCTTGATCTCCTCTCCTGACCGACAATCACGATTCCAATGTATCACGACCGCGGTGAGATATCCAGACCGGTCGTTGCCTTGCGGCGAGTTGAGTTGGTGTGCGGTGCACACCCTACGCGCTCCCACGGGCCGAAGGGCCCACGAGATGCGAGCGAAGCCTGCCCCGAGCGAAGCCGAGGGGAGCGACGAGATGCACGCAGACGGCTTGGTGGGCGATGCCCACCTTACGGGATACCCCCCCGCAACTCCGCTCGGGGCAGGGTGTTGCGAGCGCATGAGGACGGCGGCGCGGGTCGCGAGGGGCCTGCGCCGCCGGAGCGAATCGTGTTGCGCGTCGGTCGGGACCGCTACTGGATTTCGACGACGGAGTTGAGTTCGCCGTAGGGGTTCAGCTCGGTGCGTTCGTTGTAGGGGTCCTGCTGCCACTGGCCGTCGACGACGAGGCGGTAGCGGTAGGTGCCGTTGGGCAGCTTGAGCTTGGCCTGCCAGACGCCGCTGTCGCCGACGCGTTCCATGCAGGTGGCGTCGGGTTGCCAGTTGTTGAAGTCGCCGGCGATCTGCACGTTCGAGGCGCGCGGATAGAGCGTGACGAAGACGAGGGCGTCGCGGATCTGGCTGACGCCGTAGTAGTCCGAGAGCTTCGCGTCCATCGTCGGCGGCGATTGGGTGAAGGACTCGACGGATGTCTCAACGGTCGCGGCGGCCGATTCGGGAACTGAGATGGGCTCCTCTTCGAGCTCCGGCCTCCCGGCCACAGGGGCGACCGCCGGCTCAACCGCCGCCGGGCTCACCTGAGGTTCCGCCTGGACCGGCGACGGAGATGCCGGCTGGGGGGCCGACAGGGGCGGCGACTGCGTCGTTCGAAGCAGCTCCGTCGCGCTTGCCCCGATCGATTCGAGCTGGTCGGCCAGGCTGTCCACCAGACGCTTGCTCTTCGTCACCGAACGTTCCTCGACCCCGATCAGCTCCTGCGCCAGTGACCGGAAATCCTGCTGCCCCTTGCTCGCCGGATCGTACTCGTTGATCGGCTGCCCGAAGCTCGACGCTTCTTTGATGCGGGTATTGAAGTTAATAACTGTCTTGAACATCCGGTCTGAGAAATGGGAGCGCAGTTCGGCGAGGATCTCGCGGGCCATCTTGGTGCGGATATCGTACATGCTGGCGAGGACGCGGACGGAGACCTGCTGCTGGCAACGCTTGCTGAGGATGCTGAGCGTTTCGAGCTGCTTGCTGAGCCCATGCAGCGCAAAATACCCCGTCTCGACGGGCACAAGGACGTCGGTGGCCGCCCGCAGCGCGTTGAACGTCAGCAGGCTCACCGCCGGCGGGCAGTCGATCACCACGAAATCATAGTCGCCCGTCACGCCGTCGAGCACCTTCTTCAGGCAGCACTCGCGCTCGGGAATCCCGGCCATCTGCTGCTCGAACGCCGACAGGTCGATGCTCGCCGGCGCCAGCTCCAGCCGCTCGCCGATCTGCCAGAGGATCTCGGTCAATCGCATCGGCTCGCTGCGGCTCTCGCTGATCAGCACGTCGTAAATGCTCTGCTCGATCTGCTCCTCCGGCACCGCCAGCCCCACCGCGCAGTGCGACTGCGGGTCCATATCCACCAGCAGCACCTTCTTGTCCAGCGACGCCAGGGCACTGGCCAGGTTGATCGACACCGTCGTCTTGCCGCAACCGCCCTTCTGGTTGACCACCGCAATCGTTCTCATCTCTGTCTCCGTCTCTCACCGTCGATATTGTCGTCCATGACCCGAGGGTTGCGGCGACACGCCTTCAAAAACCCGCTTAATAGCATTGATGGGCCGGATAGTAACGCATATTCTTACATCGGCAAG
>JAAYBA010000436.1 GCA_012719085.1 Planctomycetota bacterium | reverse complement strand
GTGATCAAGCAGCCGGCGTGGTCGCTCGATCCCGGCCGGCAACGCCGCAGCCCGGACACCTATAAGATCGAAGCCTACAACGGTAAGACGGGCCGGTTCATGTGGCGTTACGATCTCGGATGGAACATCAACTTGGGCATCTGGTTCTCGCCGATGGTGGCCTACGACTTCGACTTCGACGGCAGGGCGGAGGTCGCGCTGAAGACCGCTCCCTTTGTGGCGAGGCCCGAAGAGGCGTTCCTCAGTCCCGGCGGTTTCGTGCTGGAGGGGCCCGAGTATTGCTCGATCCTCGACGGCATGACGGGTGAGGTGATCGACACGGTCGATTGGATCGCGCGCGGCGATCCGCGCGATTGGGGTGATGACCAGGGCAACCGCGTCAATCGCAACCAGATCGGTGTAGCCTATCTCGACGGCAAGCGGCCGAGCCTACTGGTCCTGCGCGGCACGTACACCAGGATGCGGATCGACGCCTACAATCTGATCGACAAGAAGCTTCGCAAAGTCTGGTCGTGGTCGGGCGAGGACGAGGACCCACCCCTGCGCGGGCAGGGGGGCCATACGCTCAAGGCGCTCGATCTCGACGGCGACAGCAAGGATGAGCTGATCATTGGCTCGGCGGCCATCGACGACGATGGTACGTGCTTGTGGCGGATGGATATGGGGCATCCCGACTGGTTCTACGTGGCCGACGTCGACCCGGTCCGCCCTGGGTTGGAACTCGCCTACGGCTTCGAGACGGCCCAGCGGCGCAACGGCATCTGCCTGGCCGATCCGCGTACGGGGCAGGTCCTCTGGGGCTGCGACCATCCCACCACGCATATCCACGACTGGGGCATGGTGGCCGACATCGATCCGGACAGTCCCGGCATGGAAATCTATGGGATGGAGCGGGACGGCGTGACCTGCTGGCTCTACAGCGCCGAGGGCAAGCTGCTGGCGCGCAACGAAGACCTCGGCCGGCACGGCCCACGAACGTTCTACTGGCTCGACGGTCCGACGAAGGTCCGCGTGCCGTTCAGCTATCGCGGCGGCACGTTCGGGATTCTGCAATACAAGGGGCCCCAGGTCGGCGAGATCCAGGGCCAGCCCATCGCCATCGCTGATGTGCTCGGCGACTGGCGCGAAGAGGTCATCACCGTCACAGACGGCGTCATCCGCATCTACACGACCACTGTCCCGGCCACGAGCCGCCGGGTCTGCCTGATGCAGGACCACCTGTACCGCATGGACGTGGCGATGCAGGCGATGGGCTATTTCTATCCACCCCAGTTCGGCGGCCGGCTTCTGAAGTCGGCGACGAGCCGGGAAAAGTGACAGGAGGATGGGTGTGAGACCGGCAATGTCACGATATGCTCTTTCAGTGTTGGCGGCAATGCTCCTGTCGGCGCCCGTCATGATGGCTTCCGACGCGATCGATCTGAGCGGGATGTGGGCCGTGGCGCTGGATCGCGACGACGTCGGCGTAGATGAAGAGTGGTTCACGCAGGAGTTCTCCGACCCGATCCGGCTGCCGGGGGCCCTGCGCGACAGCGGTTATGGCGACGAGATCACGGCCGAGACGGAATGGATGAGCGGCCTGCACGATCGGTATTGGCACCTGCGGAAGGAATTCCGGAAGTACGCCGAGCCCGGCAACGTCAAGGTCCCGTTCTGGCCCCAGCCGAAGCACAAGTACACCGGCGTGGCGTGGTACCAGAGGGACGTCATGATCCCGGAGAGCTGGCAGGGCCGCCGGGCGGTGGTGTCGTTCGAGCGGGTCCATTGGTCGAGCGCCCTGTGGGTCAACGACCGGCTGGTCGGCATCAACGACAGCCTGGGGACGCCTCACGTCTACGACCTTGGCATCCTGGAACCAGGGCGGTACACGCTGTCGGTTCGCGTCGACAATCGGTACCTCGTCAACATCCGCAAAGACGCCCACAGCATCACCGATTCCACGCAGACGAACTGGCATGGACTGGTCGGCAACCTCACGCTGCGATCGACGACGCCCGTGTGGATCGACGATGCGCGGGTTTACACCGACATCGAGCGCAAAAGCGCGCGCATCGAGGTGACGCTGGGCAACATTACCGGCGAGCCCGGCCGAGGGACGCTGTCGGCCGGCGGCACGAGCTTGCCGGTGCAATGGGATATCGGCGGAGGCACGGCGCGGATGGAGGTGTCCTTGGGCGACGGCGCCGGGCTGTGGGACGAGTTCGAGCCGACGCTGCACCGGGTGGCGTTGAAGCTGAGCGGCGATCGGGCCGACGATGAACGTGAGCTGATCGTCGGGTTGCGTCGGATCGAGAGCCGCGACGGGGCGTTCTATGTCAACGGCCGAAAGATCTTCTTTCGCGGCACGCACGAGGGCTGCACGTTTCCCTTGACGGGCTATCCACCGACGGACGTCGAATCGTGGCGGAAGGTCTTTGGGGTCGTCAAGGACTATGGCCTGAACCACGTGCGATTCCATTCGTGGTGCCCGCCCGAGGCGGCGTTTGTTGCGGCCGATGAGATGGGGGTCTATTTGCAGCCGGAGTGCTCGAACTGGGGCCAGTATTCATCGCGCGACGACGGAATGAAGGAATTTCTCTATCGAGAGACGGAACAGATCGTTCGAGCGTATGGCAATCATCCATCGTTTGTGATGCTCTCCTCGGGCAACGAGCCGGCGGGACCCTGGCAGCAGGTTCTCACGCCCTGGCTGGTCGAGTGGAAGAAGAAGGACAACCGGCGGATCTACACCACGCAGACCGGGCGTTACTACGGCGAGCGACCCGGCCCTGTCGATGATATCGACTATCTCATCGCGATCCGTATCGGCTCGTATCGCTTTCGAGGCGACAGCGGCTGGTTCGGTCGCGATTTTCGCGCCTCGCTCGAAGGCACCAACTACCCCGTGATCTCGCACGAGACCGGACAGTGGTGCGCCTATCCGGACCTCTCGGAGATCGACCGATACTCCGGCGCGCTGAAGGCGAGCAACTACGAGATCGTTCGCGAATCGCTCGCCGAGCGCGGCATGTTGCACCAGGCGCGTGATTTCCTGATCGCCAGTGGCCGGTTTCAGGTGGCCTGCTACAAGCAGGAGATCGAGGGGCTGCTTCGCACGCCGGGCATGGGCGGGTTCCAGTTGCTCGACCTGCATGACTACCCCGGTCAGGGTACGGCGGTGGTCGGTCCGCTGAACGTATTCTGGCAGTCGAAAGGATATGTTACGCCGGAGGAGTTTCGGCGGTTCTGCAATGTCACGGTGCCGTTGGCACGAATGAGCCGATTGGTTTACACAACCGAAGACGATCTGAACGTGGAATTCGAGATTGCCCACTTCGGCCGAACGTCTCTGGAAGATGCTGTTCCCATCTTCCGGATCGTGGATGCTCGGGGCAAGACAATCGTCTCGGGCGAACTTGGGACGATGACCGTGCCTCTGGGTACGGCGACACCGATCCAGCGGCTGTCGATGAACCTGAGCACATTTAAGGCCCCGCAGAAATATCGTCTTGTGGTCAGCCTTAGAGGGATGGCGTCTGTCGAGAACGCCTGGGATTTCTGGGTGTATCCCGCCCGGCTGTCCGTCGAAACGCCGGCCGATGTGCTCGTGACGCATTCGTTCACGCAGGCTGAGAGTAGGCTGGCCACTGGAGGCAAGGTGCTGTTTCTTCCCCTGTACCACCAGTTGAGCTGGGACAGCCCACCGGTGGGCCGCTTGCCGATCTTCTGGAACCGTCTGATGGGGCCTGCGTGGGAACGGTTCCTGGGCCTGCTGTGCGATCCGAATCATCCGGCACTGGCCGAGTTCGCGACGGATTCCCACTACGACTGGCAGTGGCAGGACGTGACGCAGCCGGCGTGCCGGGCGATCAACCTGGACCGCTTGCCGCGCGATCTGCAACCGATCGTCCAGGTGATCGACGACTGGAACCGCAACTACAAACTCGGCCTGGTGTTCGAGTGCCGCGTGGGGCCGGGCAAGCTGATGGTCTGCTCGGCCGATCTGGCGTCCGGTCTCGACAGGCGTCCGGTCGCCCGTCAGTTGCGCCACAGTCTGTTGGCGCATATGTCGAGCGAGCGGTTCGATCCGGCTGTCGAGGTGTCGCCGGCCGCGATTCGCAGCATTCTGTTCGACAATCAGGTGATGAGTGAGCTTGGGGCGGCCGCCACAGCCACCGCAGAGATGCCGGGCAACCCGGCGAGGTATGCCATCGACGGCAATCCGAATACGTACTGGCTGGCCGGCGGCGGGCGCGACCGGCAGACGCGCCATCCGTATGAATTGGTGATCGACTTTGCCGACCCTGTGGCAATGACCGGGCTGCTGTGTATGGCTCGGCAGAACCACCGAGCCCGGGAAGGGGACATCCGCGAGTTCGTCGTCGAGATCAGTGACGAGGGCGAGCAGTGGCAGGAAGTGACACGCGGAGAGCTGGAATCGACGTTCGAGCCGCAGAAGATCGCGTTTGGAACGACCGTTGAAGCACGGCATCTGAAATTGCGTGCCCTGTCCGGCTTCGGGGATGACCTGGCGTGCTCTCTCGCCGAGTTGGCCGTCATGCAGGAGACGCTGCAGGATGGGGCCGCCGGAGAGGTGGCACCCTATCGCAGCGTGGAAACAGCCACCGAGGAGATCGAAGGTCCGTAGGAGTGCACGATGGATGGGATGAGACATACGACGCGACTCGGCATGCGTTTGACGGCCGCCGGTGTCTTTGTGTGGGTCTGTCTGTTGCCGGTGCTTGCTGCCGGTTCCTGGCGGGACTATCGCGACAAGCCCGACGAATGGTACCGAAGCGAGGAGGGCAAACGCATTGCCGAGAACGTTCTGTCCTGGCAATCGCCGCAGGGCAGTTGGCCCAAGAACACCAGTACGATGTCCCATGCCTTCTCCGGCTCGCCGAACGAACTGAGAGGGACGTTCGACAATGGCGCCACAGTGGACGAACTGCGGTTCCTCGGTCGAGCTTTTCGCGCGACGGGTGACCTACGCTGCGGGCGGGCGTTTCTCAAGGGGTTGGATCATATCCTCGGAGCGCAGTATCCCACCGGCGGGTGGCCCCAGTACCATCCGCCGGGCAGGGGGTACCCGCGGCACATTACGTTCAACGACGGGACGATGATTCGTCTGATGATCTTCCTTCGCGAAGTAGCGACGTCATCGGACTGTGGGTTCGTCGATGCGACTCGGCGCGAAGCGGCTCTGGGTGCCGTGGAGCGCGGCGTTGAGTGCATTCTCAAGTGTCAGGTCGTGGTCGAAGGGAAGCGGGCCGTCTGGTGCGCCCAGCACGATGAGGTCGATTACCGTCCACGTCCGGCTCGCACGTATGAACTGGTCTCCCTCAGCGGCGCCGAGAGCGTCGGCATCCTTCGGTTCCTCATGAGTCTGGATGATCCGAGTCGTGAGGTCGCCGAGGCTATCACTGCGGCTGTCGCATGGTTCGAGTCCGTCAAGCTGATCGGTATCCGGCTGACCACGGTCGATGGCAACCGAGTCGTCGTCGAAGACCCCGATGCGCCGCCGCTGTGGGCGCGGTTCTATGAGATTGGGACGAACCGTCCGATTTTCTCCGGACGCGATGGGGTTAAGAAGTACAGCATGGCCGAGATCGAGGCCGAGCGCCGCAGTGGATACGCGTGGTACGGCCGCTGGGGCCAGTCGCTGGCCTCCGACTACGCCGACTGGCGCACGAAGTGGCTGACCCAGGCGGTCCGCGATTGACGACGCATCGTAGCGATACGGTCAGGCACAGCTTCAGGCCGCGAACAGCGTATCGAGCAGGGCGTCAAGCCGTTTCTTGCCCACATAGGCGCCGCGGTAGATGTCGGGCAGCATCCACAGGTCCAGCATGATCCATTTGTCGTAGCCTTGGTCCTTCAGCTCGCGCAGCAGCGCCAGGAGGTCGAGCTTGCCGTCGCCGAGCGTCAGGTGCTTCGACGTCCCGCCCTCGCCACGACAGGTGCCGTCCGTGTCGGTGAAGTGGACGTGACCGATGCGCCCCCGAAACTCCCTGAGAAAGCTCATTGGATCGCCGTTGCCCATGACCGTGCTGTGACTCGGGTCAAACGTCACGTAGAAGTGGGGCGAGTCGATCCAGTTGACCAGCTTGTGGAGCAGTTCGAACGTGTGGGTCGCCATGACCGGCTCAGGCTCGGTTGTGACGTACATGCCGTACTGCCACGCGTATTCCGTCAATTTCGCCCATGTGTCTGCGGTCCGCTTACAGAATTCTTCGCTGCCGGGCCCGACCGGTCCGCCGGACCAGAGCGCGATGAACTGGCATCCCCAGCCGTGCAGCAGATCGACCTGGTGCTTAAGGTGGACCAGGTAGCGG
>JAAYBA010000435.1 GCA_012719085.1 Planctomycetota bacterium | reverse complement strand
GCGAACCACTCCGCGTCGCCACCGGTGGTGAAGCGCAATTCGCAGTCGCACGCCGCGTGGTGCGGCGCGGGGCGGATTTGCCGGGTTGTGGGGGCCTCTGGGGGCATATGGCGTCCCTTCGCACGTCAGGATCGAGTCTACAGACGAATCGCGTCGATGTCAAAGGGCTTTTCGCGGCTGGCAGGCGTCCGGGCGAGGCCGGGCGGGGGGGCTCGTTCTGCGTGTGAATTTCCGGGGAATTCGGCGGGGATGGGGGTTGACTTGTGGGGGCGGGTGGCATACAGTAAAGGATTCTTTTTGTGGGAATCGAAGGAGTTTTCAGGTGCAAGAAGCTATTGCCAAAGCGGCCGCTCTGGTCGAGGCGATGGAGTATATCCGGGCCTTTCGCGGGCGGATGGTCGTGGTCAAGCTGGGCGGCAGCGTGCTGGACGACCCGGCGGCGCAGCGGAGTCTGCTGACCGACGTGGCGTTCATGGCGACGGTGGGGATGCGGCCGATCATCGTGCACGGGGGCGGCAAGGCCATCACCCGGGCGATGAACGAGGCGGGTCTGGAGCCGGTGTGGGTGCAGGGGCGGCGGTATACGGACCAGCGGACGCTGAACATCGCCGAGCACACGCTGGTCTACAAGACGAACGTGCCGATCTGCCAGACGCTGGAGGAGCTGGGGTGCAACGCGATGGGGCTGCACTCGCTGAGCAGTTGCGTGCTGCTGGCCGAGACGCTGCGGCTGCCCGGGCCGGAGGGACGCAAGCTCGACCTGGGTCTGGTGGGCAAGGTGATCGACGTCAACGGCAAGCTGCTCAGGACGCTCTGCGGCGATGGGACGATTCCGGTGATCGCCTCGGTGGCGATCGACAAGGCCGGCGGCAAGCTGAACGTCAACGCCGACAGCGCCGCGGGCAAGGTCGCGGCGGCGGTGGCGGCCGAGAAGCTCGTGATGGTCAGCGACACGCACGGCATCCGGCGGGACATCAGCGACCCGGAGAGTTGGATCAGCAGTCTCAACGAGGAGCAGATCAAGGAGATGATCGACGCCGGCGTGATTACCGACGCGATGTTCCCCAAGGTCGAGGCGTGTCTGATGGCGCTCGACGCCGGGGTGCGCAAGGCCCACATCATCGACGGGCGGATCGCGCATTCGCTGCTGCTGGAAATCTATACGGAGAAGGGCATCGGCACCGAGATCGTGCGAAGGCCGTAGGTCCTGTGCGACCCACAGGACCGATTTCGTTCGAAGCCACAAGACAATCCATCCCGAGACTTCAGAGGGATTTATGAAGACACAAGAGACGATAACACTGTTTGACAAATACGTGATCGGCAACTACGGCCGGCTGCCCCGGGTCATGGTCAAGGGCGAAGGCTCGTATCTCTACGACGCCGACGGCAACAAGATCCTCGACATGTTCCCCGGCTGGGCGGTCAGCGGCATCGGCCATTGCCATCCCAAGGTGGTCGAGGCGGTACGCAAGCAGGTCGGCGAGCTGATCCACATCGACAACACGTTCTACTCCGAGCCGCAGGGCAAGCTGGCGCAGTTGCTCAGCGAGCGGGCCTTCGGCGGCAAGTGCTTCTTCTGCAACAGCGGTGCCGAGGCCAACGAGGGGGCCCTGAAGTTGGCGCGGCTCTACACCGCCAAGGAAAAGTACAAGTTCATCACCGCTGAGGGCAGCTTCCACGGCCGCACCTTCGCCACCGTGACGGCCACGGCGCAACCGAAGTACCACGAGGGTTTCTTGCCGCTGCTGCCGGGCTTTGCGTACATTCCGTTCAACGACGTCAAGGCGTTGGAGGCGGCGTTTACCGATGAGGTCGCGGCGGTCATGGTCGAGCCGATCCAGGGCGAGGGCGGCATCAACGTCGCGACGCAGGAGTTCCTCGGCGCCATTCGCGAATTGTGCGACGCCAAGGGCGCCGTGATGATCCTCGACGAGGTGCAGACGGGCGTCGGTCGGACGGGCAAGTGGTTCGGGTATCAGCACTTCGACGTCGAGCCCGACATCATCACGATGGCTAAGGCCCTCGGCGGCGGCGTCGCGATCGGCGCGATGATGGCCAAGCCCGAGATCGCCGCGACGCTGGTGCCGGGCAAGCACGCCTCGACGTTCGGCGGCAACTGCCTGGCCTGTGCCGCCGCGGTCGCGACCATCGAGGCCATCGAGGAGGACAACCTCCTTCAGGCGGCCGCGGAGATCGGCCAGTACGCCCAGGACAAGCTCCGCTCGCTCAAGGACAAGCACGCGATCATCGACCACGTTCGGGGCATCGGCATGATGATCGGCATCCAACTGACCCGGCCCGGCGCGGCCATCGTCGCGGCGTGTCTGGAGAAGGGCCTGAGGATCAACTGCACGCACGACACCGTGATCCGCTTCATGCCGCCGATGACCGCTACACGCGGGCAGATCGACGAGGCGATCGACATCTTCGACAGCGTTCTATCCGAGAGTTGACCATGGACGACTTTCTGGCAATCAGTGAATGTTCCACCGACGAGCTGACCGGCCTGCTCGACGAGAGCCGCTCGTTGAAGGCCCTGTACAAAGCGGGGCAGCGCGACCTGTGCCTGGCGGGCAAGACCCTGGCGATGCTGTTCGAGAAGCCCAGCCTGCGGACCCGCATCAGCTTTCAGGTGGCGATGACCGACCTTGGCGGCAATCCGATTTACGTCAAGCCCGAGGACATCGGCGGGATCGGCAAGCGCGAGCCGGTCAAGGATATCGCCCGTGTGCTGAGCCGCTATGTCCACGGGATCATGGCGCGGACGTTCGAGCACCGTACGGTGATTGACCTGGCGAAGTACGCCGACGTCCCGGTGATCAACGCGCTGACCGACTGGTCGCATCCCTGCCAGGCGATGGCCGACGTGCTGACCATCTCCGAGCACTTCGGCCGGATCGATGGCATCACGATTGCATACATCGGAGACGGCAACAACGTCGCTCGCTCGTTGGCCTTCGCCGCCGGCAAGCTGGGGATGAAGCTTGTTGTCGCCTCGCCGCCCGGCTACGAACTGGACAGCGCGTCGATGGAGACGGCCAATCACTTCGCATCCGGCTGTGTCGCGCAGCTCGACGACCCGCGCGCCGCGGTGGCCGAGGCCGACGTGATCTACACCGACACCTGGGTCAGTATGGGCCAGGAGAACGAGAAGGAGAAGCGACGCAAGGAGTTCGCCGGGTTCGAAGTCAACGGCGACCTGGTCGCTGCCGCCCCGAAGCACGTCAAGATCATGCACTGCCTGCCGGCCTATCGCGGGTTCGAGATCAGCGACGACGTCACCGAGTCGCCCGGATCGATCATTTTCGACCAGGCGGAGAATCGCCTGCACTTCCAGCGGGCCTTGCTCCGGAGGCTGATGAGTTGATGGCATCATGCGACGTCTCTGCGTCGCGCCGTCGCAAGTACTGTAACACGTCGGCGCGGCAGGCGAGGTCGCCCTTGGCGGCGTAGGTCTCGATGCGTCGTTGTTCGGGCTCGATCAGTTCGGCCCGCGTGCCGGTGAGGACGCCCTGGGAGTGTGTCACGACCTCGTTCCAGGACTGAGCCCTGCCCGGGACGCTGTAGACCTTCAAGTCGGGCAGATCCTGCATCGCGGCGGTGGCAACGGCCATGAAGGCCCGCTCCTGATGGAAGGGGGCCGACGTGACGATCAGCGTTCGATACCCCCGCGCCCTGGCGAATCGAATCACCGCGTGCGCCTCGATCTTCGTGTGCAGGATCTCCGTCGGCTCCATCGGGACCTCTTTGATGACGCCCTCGGGGATGCCTGCCCGGACCATGGCCTTGCGGCAGGCGGCGGCGCCGATGTAGCCGCTCTTGGCGGCGCAGTCGCTGATCAGAACGTGGTCGAGCACCTTGCGGTCCAGCAGGTCGCGCGCGGTTTCGAAGACCCCGGCCTGATTGGGCTCGGTCTGTGCGAAGAGGTATGCCGCATCGACCGCCGACGGAACAGTGTCACACAAGACCCTCAGCAGCAATTCGATCCGTTCGTTCACGTCGATTATCTGCGCATCGGCCCGTAGGGGCCGGCGCCGCCCATCATATCGTACGGCGAGCCATATCCGCCAGCGCCCGGGCCGCCGATTCCGACGCGAGCGCGGAATCCACCCTTCTGGAAGGACTTGAAGGTCTGCGGCTCCTTGCGTTTCTCCATCGAGATGAACTGATAGGTGGCCAGCAGGTCCCTGGGCCAGTTGCGCGTGCTGACGGGCATGCGCTGGATATCGATTCCGTCGCGCGTGTAGAGCAGATCGTAGTACGTTCGCGCCCGCAGGTTGGGCTGCGTATCCCAGTCGTTGACCTGGACGAGATCGATGAGGATCGCGTCGGTGCTGAAGTCGATCACGTCGAGGTCGATCGCGGCGTCAGCCGGATTCGAGGGCGCCGCATACATGGGCGTTCCCGCCGGTCCTCCGTACGGGCCGGCGACACCCATGTCACGGCCCATCGGAACGCCGGTGATCCGTCCTCCCGGTCCGGTCAGACGGTCCGACCTCTTGGGCTTGCTGTCTTTCTTCGGCTCGACCTCCTTGCCGATCGCGTCGCCCGGTCGGACCTGGAAGTCTTCCGTGCGCCAATAGCCCAGCTTGTAGCGGGCCACCTCGACGGTGGCCGTCATCTGCTGGTCCTGGACGTCCTTGGCGAAGAAATAGAGACGTTTCGGGATCGCCACCGGTTCGGTGACTTGTGAGAAATCGCTCCAGAGGATCGCCTGACTCTTCTTCTCGGCATCGCGAGGGGCAAGCATGTCCATTCCAGCCACGGGATTGAATACGCCCAGGCGGATGCGATAGCGATAGGTGTGCCCGGGGTCCATCGTGTCGTCGAAGGCCCAGAACAACAGGGGGTCTTTTCTCTTCGAGAGGTCCGTGGTGAAGTTGATTGTCTCCTCGGCGAACTCGAAGTAGACTTCGTCCGGACTGGGGCCCATCCTCATGGTGCCATCCATCGGATATCCGCCGTAGCCTCCCATGTTGTACGCCGGATCGCCCGGCCGGCCCGCTCGGGCGCCGCCGCGCGCCGCCGGGCCCATCATCGGGTCCATGCCCGGCGTGGCTCCACGCGTTCGTGTTCCCCGGGTGCCGCGATCTCTCGCACCGCCCGCACCGCCGGCGCCCCCGTAGGGATCGCCCATCCCACCGCCGCCCATCGTCGTGTCGCGTCGCCGACCTCCGGGGGTCGTCGTTGTGCCGGCCCCTCCGGCCCGGGTGGTGTCCCGCCGTCCACCGGTCTGCGTTTCCTGGCGATCTCGCTGATCTTCTCGTTCCTTACGTTTCTCTTCCGCTTCGATCTTTCGCTGCACTTCCATGTACTTGGCATAGTAGGTCGGCGGGAGCCATTCTTCCTCCGCCGAGGCGATCTGATAGGACTCCGGCTGGAGCAGCGACATCGTGATGAGCTTGTGATTGTACTGCATCATCCGCACGCCCAGACCGCCCGGAGGCAGGTCCTGCACGTTCTCGATGATCTGGAATAAGCTGCGGTTCGAGTCGATGCGGCTGCGAGGCACCTCGACCCAGTCGCTCCAGGAGCCGTCGTCCAGAAGGGTCTGCCGCTGAAGCTGGACGGCCGCGAATTTCGGATTGGCCAGGCAGGGATCGCGCCACGATTGTCGCTCCACCTGCGTGCCGGCGAAATGCGCGTGGAATTGCCGATACAACTCGGCGACGTCGAAGCGCGCCTCGACCGTGACCAGATCGATATCGTTGGGTTCGGTATCGACGTTGTCGTATGTGTTCTGCATGGTGACCGGACTGACCGGGACATAGGCCGCGGCGCGGAGGTGCTGGACGGCCACGTCGCGCACCGGTCCGACGCGCGGCAAGGTGTACTTGGGACGGTCGTCAGGCGATTGTGTCACGACCGTTTCGGCGAGTGGCATGTCCGAGACCAGATAGTCCAGCGGGCTTTTGAACAGGTCCATGAAACTCCGAGGGGCCGGTCGACCGGCGAAGACCGACGTGACCACCGGGTCGTTCGGATCGATCGGGCCGCTGATCCGAGGGATGTACTCGACCTTGCTTGCACTTGCGGTGCCGCCGCCCTGAAGCTGGGCCGCCAGGTTCTGCGCCTTCTGTTGAATCGCTGCGTCGATCTGGCCCGGAGGGTAGACCTTGCCGTCGAAGGGCACGCCGTTGGGACTGAAGATCACCCGCGTAAAAAACAGCCAGGCACAGAACGCCCCGACGATCACGAGCACGATCTTCTCCACATGATTCTCGCAGAACCGTCCGATTTTCCCCAATAACTCTCGCATAGCCTATCCTGCCGTCAGATGGTTACGGTCTATTGCCGGTTTCTTTTCCTGGGCATCGTTCCTATTTCTTCTCGTCGCTGAAGAGGTTCTCCCGGACCTGCCGGGGCTTGATCTCCTCAAAGGCGGGCGTTCGATTGAACACGTACTCACAGATCAGGTCCAGCTCGACGACCGGTTTGTCGCCGTAGCGATACAGCATATGGTCGAACGTGTCCGGTTCGACCGGGCTGATGCTCGTTTCGAGGATGGTGATCTGGTTGTGTTCGTATGTCTGCTCCGGCTGATCGCCGTAGAAGCCGCGGAATGTATGCGATTTGGCGCTGCACAACTGCTCCATGAAGGGCATGACCTGCGTCGCATCGAGGATGACCCGCACGTTGAACTGCACGACGTCGATGCCGGGCACGTCTTCAATCGGGCTGGTGAATCGGCCGGTGCACGGCACGGTCAGGACGTCGGTGGTGTCGGTGACATACGTCGGGCCCTCGTTTTCCTTGGTGCGCCGCATGCGCCCACCGGCACGGGGTCGGCCGCCCCGGGCGGCCCGACTCTTACCGAGCGTGAACTCGGCGCCCGTGAGGCGTTTGACCGGTGCGTCGATGACGCTCTGGGCCCCTTGGTTCATCTGGCGGATGGTCGTGAAGACATCTTCGACGATCCAGTATCCCAACTGCCAGTACCAGCAGTCTCTGTAGGCCTTGTCCCGGTCCTCAAAGGTCCAGTCGTCCCAGAAGGCGTAACCGGCAACCTCGACGGGACTGGCATAGACCTGGATCGTTCCGGCCCGGTCCAGACACATCTGGTCGACGATCTTCTTGTCCATCTCCGTAACGATGCCCAGGGACTGGCCCCGCCCCATCATGCCGCCGCCACCGTACGGGTCCATCATGCCTCCACCGCCGTAGGGGGCGCCTCCTCGCCCCATGTCCCCGTACACCCCGCCGACGCCCTGGAGGGCGGTGCGCGGCGCGGTTTTCAGCGCCGCCTGAATCTCGGATACCGTCGGGCAGGCGCCCGCACCGATACTCTCGACCAGCCGATTGATGCTGGTGCGGTAGGCGGCAGAGAAACGCTCGAAAAGCACACGCGACGTCTCGTTGGTGTCCGGGCCGAACAGATCGTAACGAAGCAACTCTCGCTCGACCGTGCGGGCGACCAACGCCTCGATCGCGTTGACGTCCTGGGCGTGGGCGTCGATCTGAGCACGCATCACCTCGGCCTCGGCGGCCGAGTTGACATCGCGAATGAGCGTGTCGACCCGTTTGCCCGTGCGAACGCTCTGCTCTTCCACGGTCGCGCGCAGCCTGCCGGCCAGGATCCGCCCGGGAATCAGCAGCAGCAGGGCCACGATGGCGATGATGATCGGCACGAGCAACGCCAGGTTGTTCTTGAGGAAGCTGAGCTTTTTCAGGATGTCCTTGATGTTGATGTTCGGTGCTTTCATTTCGATCTCACCTGTCCTTGTTGGTATGGCAGTACCGTCATCGACCGGTCGTGCTCGCGGGCGACTTGATCTCGGGGGCGTGAGCCCACTTGAGCTTGAAATCGAGCTGGAACCAGGAATCGTGCTTGACCAACACGGGCTTCCTCAAAAGGTCCAACTTGGGCTTGCCGTCGGCGTCGTAAACGGGCTCGGCGTCGATTCTCTCTCGCGTGATCGGGTCGACCAGGATTTCGATTCCCTGTGTTCCCGTCATCCCGAGGGCGGTGGTCGGGGTCCGCCCGGCGGCCGTCTGGCTTCGCGTGTCGGCCGGCTCGGGAATGACCTCGACTACTCCAATTCCCAGAGGGACCGTTTCCCATTCGATGACCGAGTGTTCGAATCGAAAATGGTCGGCCTCCTTGCTGTACAGCTCGAACGGGCAATCGGGCCCGAGAATGTCGTCGAGATTGGCGATCCGTGTGACGAAACCCCATTTGCCCGGGTTGTCTTGGACGCCGGGCGGGTCGATCAGGGCCCCGATGTTCTCATAGGGGCTGTAGCCGACCACGCTGACGATGAATCCGGGGTCCTTCTCCTCGGTCGCCGACGCCCCGCCGAATTGCATGAAGCGGTCTCCGTAGATCGCCATCATCTCGGCTGCAACGGTGTCATTGTACGCAGCGCCCTCGCCTTCGGCCGCCATCTGGGTTTCACGCATGATCGCGTCTTTGCGCATCGTCGCAGTCTGGCCGAACTGGGCGGAGGCCAGATCGTCGGAGAAGTACACAGAGAAGTTGGTGACGATCAGTTGTTTCCGCTTGGGTCTCGGGATGGTCCGGACCGTCGCGGCGTCGCCACGATTGTAGGCCAGGAACAGATCGCGCTGATCGGGTGTGTTCTGGGCGTTGGGCAGGGCCGCCAGGATCGTATCATATAGCCCGGGCACCACCTCGCGGTGCTTGAACTGGCCAAATTGCGCCTCCAGTTTGGCCTGGAATTCCATCTTCTGCGTTTCGAACTCGCTCTTGACCTCCTGGGCGCTCTCGGCCTGGGCGACCACGCGTTTGTTCATCGCGCGGAGCGATTCGTTGCGGGCGTAGCTGACGCGATCGAGGCCGACGCGCCCGACGACCATCAGGCAGACGATCAGGAGCATCACGGCCGCACCGATGAAGTACTTGGTCTTGTTGGCCCAGGCCATCGAGCGGGCCACGCTCGTCGGCAGCAGGTTGCTCTCGATTCGGGCCATGCCCAGGCCCTGGAGGCCGAGGCCGTAAACGACGCCGAAGTCGGTCACGTTTTCGTGGAACTTGGCGCTGGAAAGGCCCTGGGCGATCATCGCCTTCTTGAACGCTTCGGGCTTCTCTACCGGGATCTGGAGAGTCTGGCCGAGATACTTGAGCAGACCGCGCAGCTTTGTGCCACCGCCCATCGCGATCACGCGGGTCAGTTTGACGTCCGGATTGGAGCTTGTGTAGAAGCCGAGCGATCTCTGCACCTCGGCGGCCCAGTCGGTGAAGACCGGACGCATGGCCTGGAAGATCTGGCGGGCGTATTTGCTGACGGGTGCGGTGCGTTTGAGCTTCTCGGCCTTCTCCGGGCTGAGTCGGAACGTCTCGGCGATGGCCTGTGTGAAGGCGTTACCGCCCATCAGGATGCATCGCTGCCACACCGCCGACTTGGTGCACACCACCAGGTCGGTGCTCTCGGCGCCGACGTTGACGATGACCGTCGCCCGCGTGTCCGAGCTGACCAGTTCGGGGCGGTCGAACAACAGGTAGTTGTACAACGCCATCGGTGCGATCTGCACGTAGCTGACCTGGAGATCCTCCCGCTCGAAGTGCTCCATCTCCGCTTCGACCACCTCGTTCTTGATCGCGAAGATGCCGACCTTCTGCTCGGGGTCGTCCGGCTCTGTCATCATCACATAGTCCCATTGGACCTCGCTCATGTCGAATGGGATTTGCTGGGCGGCCTCGAACTTGACGATCTCGGGAAGGCGTTTCTGCTCGACTGGCGGCAGCGTCACGAACCGCGCGAAGCTGTTCTGGCTGGGCACCGAGACGATCAGCGGGTCATAGCTCACGTCGTTGCGCTGCACGAACTGCCTCAGCGTGATGGCAATCAACTCATCGCGTTCGGCGGCGCTGATACGGCTGCCGGAGAGACTCTTGCCGTGGGGAATATGATCGAAGCCGACGACCTGGACCACGTCTCCGACCGCCACAAGGTGCAACGCCTTCAGAGACGTATTGCCCAAGTCAACCGCCCAAATCGCATCCGATGCTGCTGTCATAACGAACCTCCCGATGGTCGGGCTGCGTACTGCCGGTTAGTCTTGCAAACCACTCACAACAACTTTACTATTATACCACATCATGCAGACTTTTGCTATCTTCACACTTGGCTGTAAGGTTAACCAATACGAAAGCCAGCAGATTCGCGAGCTTCTCGTACGGTATGATCTCACAGAAGTCGATGTCACTGAGTTACCGGACCTCGTCGTCATCAACACCTGTTGCGTGACACACGCGGCATCGGCCAAGAGCCGTC
>JAAYBA010000434.1 GCA_012719085.1 Planctomycetota bacterium | reverse complement strand
CGAGGTGGTCCTCAACGACGAGGCGCAGGACTACGTCTGGGTCGATCTCGACCGGATCAGCGAATTGCCCGTCGAGCACTACACCGCCGTCGCCATCGACAAATACCGCGAGCGAAAGAGCTGATTATGTCGGTTGTATCGGGTACCATGACACCGTGGTGCTGTGAAGGAGTGGTCTATGGGTCGGACACGGCTGTGTCTTATCTGGATTCTGTTTGCTTGTGGAGCCGTATCGGCGTCTCCTGTGCCGGGTGACGTTGGTTATGCTGGGCGGCAGGGGGTGACTCTCTATGTCTCCAAGGCGGGGGACAACTCGGATGGTCTCAGTTGGGCGCGTGCGTTCCACACGATTCAGGCGGCGCTGAACGCTGTGCCCGACGATCGTGGGGGCCATCGGGTGATCGTCCGGCCGGACCATTACATCGAGCCGAACCTCGAAACGTCGCACAAAGGCGCGCCGGACGCCTACAATCTCCTGATCGGCGACGTGGATGGGCGCCTCGGCTCGGGCGCGCAGGGTTGGGTCGTGATCGACGCCGGCGATCCGAATATGGGATTCAAGAGCTGGGACTGGTGGTCCAACATGCGGGCTTCGACCACCGAATGGTCCGCCGGAAACAACACGACCAACTTCTCCTGCATTGTCTGGGACCGCTGGACGCTGCGGAACCTCTACGCCACCGGGGGCGACGCGGGCCTGTTCTGGGACCTCACACACGAGAGCGGCGGGGGTTTTACCGTCCTGGTCGAGGACTGCGTCGGTATCGGAAGGGCGTTCGGCGGTGGGCTGTGCTATCCAACGGTGCGGCCGGATGAGCCGAGCGTCTTTCGACGCTGTTACTTCATGGCCCTGGACTGGCGCGGCGACACGGCGGCGGTCCTGATCGGTGGCTGGGAGACGACGATGCCGCAGGCCCCGCACGTTGTTTTCGAAGACTGCACCCTCGTGCACCCCGACAACGCGGTGCAGGTTTCGTACGCCAGCAAGTGCGTGCGCGCCCGGTTCGAGGACTGCCGGATGATCGTGCTGAACTTCTCGCAGCCGACAATCAGTCCCTCCACCGGCATCATCTGCTCCGAGCGGGCCCCGCAACTGCTGCACGTCGATCTGAAGGATTGCATTCTCGCCGGATATCAGGTCTTCGGCGCCGGCGGCCATGACGAGAAGATCTCGTATACGACCGAGGGCCGCGTTCAGGCCTACGTGCAATTCGAGCAGACCGTGCCGGCCGGCTTCGAGCGTCTCGGCGCCTGGCCGACGGAGTTGTTCTTTTGCATCGCGCCGCCACAGGTGAAAGACGGTGTCATTCAGTGGCCCGCGGGCACACGGAATTGAGCGGTGAGCGGCGAAGCCCACGACTGCGGGCCAGGAAGGCAATCTGTCTGCCAATACTGCGGCAGACGCGGCCGAACGTGAATTTGATCGGCACCTGTTCGGCGAACTGGAAATCGGTGCACGGCTCGGTCGGCAGGGCATCGCCGGCCACGTCGATCCGTGTGATCTCCGCGCAGCCGTACCCCATCTGTCGGGCGGTTCGCACGATAGGAATCTGTTCCGGCGAGAGATTGATAAGCCGGCCGCAGATGGTCTCGATGGATATGGGATCGACCCCGCCGATCAGCCACCCAAGCGGTCTGTTCGTCCCCCTGATCGGGCCCTGGCCTTCCATCGCGATGATGCCATCGACGATCGTCAACGCCGGACGCAACGCTCGATAGATCTCGATCAGCAGTTCGCAGAATTCGGCCATGTCGTCGCCACGCCGGAAATGCCACAGGGCTTTGCGCTTGCCGCTGACGCAGCCGAACATGTTCTTGACGGCGAAGGTGGTCACCAACTGCTGATGGGCCTTGAACTTGGGCAGGTTGACGATAACGTCGGCGTCGAGAGCCGCCGAGCTGATCCATACGTGGGACTTGGCCGGTCCAAGGCGGCGTTTTCTCGGATTGTCGAGTTGCCGGACGGGGACTCCCAGTCTGGCGAGCGGTTCGGCCAGTTCCAGGACGCCGATGCACGTCGCGGCGTTTGTCCAGGCCGGTGAATCGCCCACGAACGGCCTGGCTCCGTAGTCCTTTAGTAGTCGGACGACCGCCAGGACGACCTCGGGGTGGGTCTGTGTCGGATACCGGCGGTGGGAACGCGGGGCTATGAGATTGGGTTTCACCAGGACGCTGTCACCCGGCTTGACGAATCGCTCGATGCCGCCCAGCAGATCGAATTGCCGGGCGATCGCCCGGGCGACCCGGCCGGGATCGTAGTCGTGACATCGAGCGAGGGCGACGGTGTGGTCGGTCATGGTCCGTTCAGTCGTTGATTCGGGTGCAGAAGATGACGAAGATGCGGACGGCCGGTTTGCGTTGCGGCGGCTGTTTCGTCTCCGGATCGAAGAACAACACGGGTTCCGGCCGGTTGAAAAACCGCCCACCGAGGCTGAGCGTCTCGTTCGAGAAACTGTCGGGCGCCAACACGAGCAGATCGCCCGGGGCCATCTGGGCGGCAAACGCCGCTGAGTCGAAGTAGAACTCCCGCCGAACGGCTTGTGTCCGGAGCTCGGGAACGGCGATGGTCATGGGCAGCGTATAGACGGGATAGGCGATGATCTTTCGAACACCTCGAATCCCAGGGACGGCCTGTTCGCGCAGGCGCAGGACCAGCAGGCCGCGGCCGACCTGGACGGTGTGTCTGGCCAGGTTCGTGCCGACGAACCAGATCGTGCTGTCCGGGGCGACGTTGGCGACGGGCAGGTCGCCTGGTTCGTCGTTGCCGACGACCAGCGAGATGGTCCCGGCGTCCTGTGCCCCGGCCGTCGCCAACTGACGGCGAATCTCTTCCCACATCGCCGTGTGCCCGAGCCGCACGCGGAACGAATTGCCCGCAAAAGCGTTGTAGCTGTTTGTTTGGATGGGCTTGGCCGACAGCGATTGCCAGAGGTCGTCGAGCTTGTCGATGTTCTCGGCGGGAAGATCCAGGGCGTAAACGTCGAGGTTGACCGTCGCAAGGAATCTGGCCTGTCGCGACGGATCGGGCGAATCGGGGGCGATCTGGCCGATCTTGACCTGCTCCCAGATCGGCACCGTCGGCTCGGGCGACGGCCCGCAGCCGCCCAGAGCCAGAGCCGACAGGAGCATTATCGCAATGGTTCGAAAGGCACGCATCGACTACAGCGTACCTGTGCGGTCCCCTCATGTCAACGCACCCGATGTTGAACGGACAGTGCCATTTCTGTTGACGCCCGTATGTACGATAGATAGGATATCGTTGGAATATGCGGGGGGCCGTTAGACAATCTATCGAAAGCAGCGGGCCATTTGGAGGATGCGGTCATGTCGCCGAAGTTGCATCGCATAACGACCCTCGGTAGTATCCCCTTTGCGGGGCGATTCGTGACGTTGCTTATCGCGACGCTTGTGCTGTTGCCGTCCGTCGACGTCCGGGCGCAGGACCCGACCCGTTTCGAGGCGGACATTCAGGCCTTCGAGCGGGCCGATCTGACCAGTCCTCCTCCCGCCGACCCGGTCCTGTTCGTCGGTTCCTCCAGCGTTCGGATGTGGACCAGTCTGGCGGCCGATTTTCCCGATTACCCCGTGATGAATCGCGGTTTCGGCGGCTCGCACATGAGCGATCTGCTGTACTACTTCGACCGTGTCGTAACCGTGTACGATCCGGCCCTGATCCTCGTTTACGAGGGTGATAACGATCTGTCGGGCGGCAAGTCTGTGGACCAGGTCTACGCCGATTATCTGCAATTCGTTGCGCTCGTGAAAGAGCGGTTGCCCGAGGCGAACGTGGCGTTCATCGCGACCAAGGGCAGCCCGAGCCGGGCCCAGTATCTGGAAGTCACGCGGCAGTTGAACGAGCGTCTGGAGGCCCTGGCGGCGACCGACTCTCGTCTGTGGTTCATCGATGTCTTCACCCCGATGCTCAATGAGAGCGGCCAGCCTCGCCCCGAGCTGTTCGGCAGCGACATGTTGCACATGAACTCGGCCGGCTACGAGTTGTGGCGATCCATCGTCGAGCCGGTGCTGGCGGCATGGGCGATGCCCAAGGTGCAGACTCTGCTGATCGACTTCGGCTCTTCGGGCACGCCCACACAGAACGGCCCGGCGCCGCACGATCCGCTGAACTTCTGGAACAACGTAACCGAGGCCGTCGGTGGCGTGGCAGGGGGGCAGTTGTCGGGTCTGGTCAATACCCTCAATGTGGCGACGCCGATCGGCCTGGAGATTCTCCGTCCGTTCAACGGCAGCGGCCCGAATACGAACGGCACACTCGAATCGACGGTGTTTCCAGCAAATGCGACGCGGGATTCGCTCTACGGCAACACGGAGTCCTGGGGTGGCCTGGCCGACGTGGCGCCCCGCTTCAAGTTGACCGGGCTCAATCCCGAACGCGTGTACAACCTCACCTTCTACGGATCGCGGCTGGGCGTCAGCGACATTCGCGAGGCCGGCTATACGATTGTGGGTGAGAGCACCACCCTCGTGACGCTCGATGCGGGCAACAACATCGACGCCGTTGCGACCGCCGTCGGCATCGTCCCCGATGCGATGGCCGAGATCACCATCGATCTGGCGCCGACCGCGAACAACAACAATGGATATCATTTTATCTACCTCGGCGCGATGCAGGTCGAGGAGATCCCGGAACAGCAGCCGGTTGTCTTCGTCGAGCAGCCCGCCGACCAGACGGTGGTGGCCTACCAGCCGGCGACGTTCCAGGCGGCGGTCCAGAGCACACCTCCGTACTTCGTACAGTGGTTCCGGGATGGCGAACCGATTGCCGACGCCAACGAATTTGCATACACCATCGACATCGTTACGCCTGATCTGGACGGGGCCGCGTTCTCCGTCGGCGTCAGCAACATGGTCTATAGTGCGATCAGCGATGAGGCGGTTCTTCACGTGGTCCCCGATGTCAACGCGCCGGTGTTGTTGTCGGCCCAGAGCACCAACGGCTATACGATCGCGCTGTCCTT
>JAAYBA010000433.1 GCA_012719085.1 Planctomycetota bacterium | reverse complement strand
GCGATGCAGGGGCAGCGCGTTCTGCTGGTCGATCTGGACCCTCAGGCACACGCCACGATTGGTCTCGGCTACGACCCCGATGCGTTCGACAGCACGGTCTACGACCTCCTGACTCGATCGCAGGATGGCCTGGACGAAGTGGTTGTGCATACACGCACGGATGGGCTGCATCTGGTTCCCTGCAACGTGCTGCTGGCCAGCGCCGATCTGGAACTGGGCGCCATTCCCGGCAAGGAACTGCTGCTCGGCAGGAGCATGAGGGACGCACGGCAGAGGTATGACTTCTGTGTGATTGACTGTCCGCCGTCGCTCGGCGTTCTGACGCTCAACGCCTTGGTTGCCAGCACGGACATCATCGTCCCGGTCCAGGTGCACTACTACGCGCTGGAGGGGCTCAAGCGGCTGCTCGAAACGATCCACGTCATTCGCGATCGCTTTCATCCGGATGCGATGGAGAACATCAGTCTGCTGCTGACGTTCGTCGAAGAGCGGCGGACGTTCAGCCGGCAGATTCAACAGCAGATGCGCGACATTTTCGGCGACCTCGTGTTCGACACCGTTGTGCACCGGGACGTCCGCCTGACGGAATCGCCGAGTGCGGGCGAATCGATCCTGACCTATGCCCCACGCAGCCGGGGCGCGGTGGATTACCGCGCCCTCGCCTGTGAGATCATGACCGGCGCAGTCAGGGACCACGAGCCGTCCGCGGATTCGGGCATGCGGCGCGGCCTCCAGAAGCGTCTGGTCAACCTGTTCGACGGCGTCTGGATTCCCAAGTCGACGCGACCCGGTCGGCCGGGGGTGTTTGAATCGACCTGAGCCGAACGGATAGATAGATATTCTATAGCCCCAGTGTCCTATAATGGCCAGCGCGGTTGCGTCTGTCCCACATTCCCGCGATCCGAATCTGCAATCCTCGTTGTTTGGCGACGGTTCGTCCGAACAAGTCCTCGTGGTCCGGCGTATCATCCAAAGTGGTTTTGTACGACGCCGTGAAGGATCGTATTGGGATTGCGGCGTCCGATTCCGCTGGGACGCAGTTTGGTCGCGCGGTCACCGGGGGGGCGTGGCCTTTGGATGCGTCACTGGAGGGGTGGACCCAAGGGATTGCCAAAGCGGAATGTCTCGCCGAGGTTCGGTGAAGCGGGCCGCCGCTGGGGAGGATGCAGGTCGCATCCGTGTTCCTGCATCCTTGACGCGGCACCTTCCCCGTTTCGTATGAGAGCGCAAGCCCTGCGTCCATGTCACTTCTTCGGTTCCGTTTTCCACGCCAAGAGGAAGAAGATTGCGGCGGCTGTGACGCAGAAGACGATGATGAGGTTGTAGCTGGTCGGGTCCAGCGAGCCGAATCCGAGGAATTCATATCGCGTCGGGGCCACGCGCCACGGCCGGCGTCCCAGAGTCAGCACGATCGCGACAAAGGCCCACAGGTTGCCGGCGACGAAGTATCTCAACATGTTTCTCCCTCCCGCAGCGGCATGGTTTCGTCGTTGATCCTGTGCCGCATCGGTAGTGCATGTGTTGTTCTTGACGGGGGTCTGGCTCAGGCCTTCTGCAACATGGCCCGCCAGCGGTGGATGTGGCCGTCCTCGTCGGCCTGGTCCTTCTCGATGACCCTGCGCGTCTCGTCGTCCCAGTCGATGGTCTCCAGCAACTCCGCGTAATGGTGGACCGCCTTGGATTCGACCCAGATCCCGGTCTTGAACATCGCCTTCTTGCCCAG
>JAAYBA010000432.1 GCA_012719085.1 Planctomycetota bacterium | reverse complement strand
GCGTCCCAGGTCTTGTCATAAAGGGGCCGGTTGCGTTCGTAGATCTGCCAGTCGGCGAAGGCTCGCAGGACCGTCGTGACGGGACCAACAGGGGTCATCATATCGTCGGCCAGCCGGACCATTGCCAGAGCCGTGCCCGGCCTCTGGTCGAAGAAGTCCTTGGCGAAGTAGAAATACCACTGTCCGCTCTGCGGGTCGCGGAAGGCGTGGCCGTCGATGCTGAACGGCAGATCGGGGAACATCCACCGGCCGCTGTCGCGGAACGGCCCGGCCGGATCGTCCGCCACCGCCACCCGCATCTTCATATCGCCGGCGTAGTACAGATAGAACTTGCCGTCCCGCTCGGCCACCTCGGGCGCCCAGTAGTCCTTGAGCTTCGGCTCTTCCAGGCGAGCCAAAGCGCCGCCGACAAACTCCCAATCGGTGAAGTTGCGGGACCGCAGAATGGGAAACTCCCGGCCGTCGGGGGCCCCGCCCGTTCCATAGGCATAGTAGTAGTCGCCCACCTTGAGCACGAACGGATCGGCCAGATAGCCCGACCAGAGCGGGTTCTCATAGGTAAGCACGAGCGACTTCCGTTCGTTGCTGCGACAGCCCGCCATGCAACCGATTGCTGTGACGATCAGGATGAATGAATGCCATGGTCTCATCATCGGCTCCTTGCCTGTCAATCGAAGGTCTTCCATCGGCCAGCAGGGGCGATCCGCCTCTGGTCCGCCAGAGGCGGATCGCTTCTGCGAACGGCAGTATACTCCATCGCACCGGCAAGATGAACCCCTGGCACCGGGCAGGTACTGTTTGACAGGGGACACCGAGAATGGTTTACTACGCCCTTCCGGAGGGTGTTGAGCCGGTCGCAGGATGATTCGCGCGTACATCGACGGGAAACGAGGGGTATGCAATGGCTCAGGCAAAGTACATTCTGGCGCTCGATCAAGGCACCACCAGCTCGCGGGCGCTGATCGTCAACACCGAAGGCAAGATCTGCTCGGTCGCCCAGAAGGAGTTCGGGCAGATCTTCCCCAAGAGCGGCTGGGTCGAGCACGATCCGAACGAAATCTGGTCGAGTCAGGCCAGTGTCGCCGCCGAGGCCATGGCCAGGCTGAACCTCGACGGCGGGCAAATCGCCGCGGTCGGGATCACCAATCAACGCGAAACCGCCATCGTCTGGGACCGCAAGACGGGCGAGCCGATCCACAACGCCATCGTCTGGCAGGATCGCCGGACCTCGGCGTTCTGCGATGAGCTGCGCGCCGCCGGACACGCTGAGATGATTCAGCAGAAGACCGGGCTGGTGATCGACGCCTATTTCTCCGCGACCAAGGTCCGCTGGATCCTCGATCACGTCTCCGGGGCTCGACAGCGGGCCCAAGCGGGAGAATTGGCCTTTGGCACCGTTGATTCGTGGCTGATCTGGAAACTGACGAACGGTCGCGTCCACGCCACCGACATCTCCAACGCCAGCCGGACGATGCTGTTCAATATCCACGATCAGAAGTGGGACGAGGAACTCTGCAAATTGTTCGATGTCCCGCGCTCGATGCTCCCCGACGTCAAGAGCTGCAGCGAGGTGGTCGGCGTGACGGGGACCACGTTTGCAGCGGTCAATATCCCCATCGCCGGCATTGCGGGCGACCAGCAGGCGGCCATGTTCGGCCAGATGTGCACGGAAGAGGGGATGATCAAGAACACTTATGGAACGGGCTGCTTCATCGTGATGAACACGGGCGCGACGGCCAAACGCTCCAAGAACAACCTGCTGACCACCATCGCCTGGAAGCTGGACGGCAAAGTGACCTATGCCCTGGAAGGAAGCATCTTCATCGCGGGCGCCGTCGTTCAATGGCTGCGCGACGGCCTGCGCTGTATCGACAAATCCGAGCAGGTCGAGGCGCTTGCCAACTCGGTCGAGGACAACGGCGGCGTCTACATGGTTCCGGCGTTTGCCGGGCTGGGGGCCCCTTATTGGGACCAGTACGCCCGCGGCGCGATCTTCGGCATCACCCGAGGAACGACCGATGCCCACATCGCCCGGGCCTGCGTCGAATCGATTGCCTTTCAGACCAAGGACGTGCTGGATGCGATGGCCGACGACGCGGGCATCCCGATCGCCGAGCTTCGCGTCGACGGCGGCGCATCGGTCAACGATCGGCTGATGGAGTTCCAGGCGGGCCTGACGGGGGTGAGAGTCGTCCGACCCCAGACGCTGGAGACCACCGCGATGGGCGCGGCGTTCTTCGCCGGCCTGGCCGTGGGGTACTGGAAAGACCTGGCCCAGATTCGTAAGATCTGGAAGAAAGGGGCCGCGTTCGAGTCACACATGGCGCCCCAAACGCGGGGCGAGCTTCTGAAGAACTGGCACAAAGCGGTGGACAGGGTCCGGGATTGGGACAAATAAGAACGTTGGAATGGTGGAATGATGGAATGATGAGTGAGCCGCCGACGCGCCGCCCAATACTCCAACATTCCACTGTTCCAGTATTCCAATCGGTTGGACCGAATTGGAGACTTGTGTATGAGCGAATTTGTAGCGGAATTCATTGGGACGATGATTCTGGTGTTGCTGGGCGATGGGGTGGTCGCCAACGTGTGCCTCAAGGGCACGAAGGGAAACGCCGGCGGCTGGATCGTGATCACAATCGGCTGGGGACTGGCCGTCTTTGTCGCCGTCGCGATTACCGGCGAGTTCAGCGGCGCGCATATCAATCCCGCTGTGACGATCGGTTTGGCAGCCGCCGGCAAGTTCGCGGTAGGCAAGGTCGCGCTGTTCCTTATCGCCCAGTTCCTCGGCGGTGCGGCCGGTGCGTTCCTCGTCTGGCTGTTCTACAAGGATCACTATGACCTCACCACCGACGAAGGGACCATCCTCGGCACCTTTGCCACCGGCCCGGCGATTCGCAATCCCGTTCGGAACGTCCTGTGCGAAGTCATCGGTACGTTCGTCCTGCTGCTGGCCGTGTTGTATGCTTCCTGTCCGACGTTCACGTCCGGCACCGAAGAGGTCAAGGTGGGGCTGGGCTGCCTCGGTGCGATACCGGTCGCCCTGGTCGTGATGGCGATTGGACTATCCCTGGGTGGCACTACCGGCTACGCGATCAATCCCGCCCGCGACCTGGGACCGCGTCTGGTCCACCAACTGGTGCCCATCCAGAACAAGGGGGCAAGCGATTGGGCGTATGGCTGGGTCCCCATCGTCGGTCCGATCCTCGGCGGCTTGCTGGCCGCCTTCGTCTACGGCCTCTGGCCATCCATCTGAGAAGAAGAGGAACCGGCCTCCTTCTGTTGTCACGGGCGAAAAGACTTGTTGAGCCGCGACGTCTCGGCTACAGTGTGCCGTTCATGAGCACGGTATGGGTGGCAGAACGAGCTTCGATCCCGATGTTCGTCGGGACCCCGTAACAAGAGCAAGATGGACCATGACACGAATCGAGGACCTTCTCGGAGATTGGGTGGTCAAGCATCGCTGGTGGATCATCCTGCTGACGGTGCCCGCCATCGGTCTGGCGGCATCGGGCATTCGCCGCCTTCACATCAACAACGACACCCGTGTCTTCTTCGGTGAGCACAATCCCCAGTACCGGGCGCTCAAGGCCCTGGAGAACACCTTCAGCAAGGAACAGAGCGTCCTGTTCATCGTCGCTCCCAAGGATGGCAATGTCTTCACCCGCTCGACTCTCACCGTCGTGGCGGAATTGACCGACGCCGGCTGGCAGATCCCCTATTCGGCGCGTGTCAATTCCGTATCCAACTTCCAGTACACCCGGGGTGAGGATGACGATCTGATCGTCGAGGCCCTGATCGGCGACCCCAATGCCATGTCGGACGACCAGATCGATGCGGCGCGGGAGGTGGCGCTGTCGGAACAGACGATTATCAATCGGTTGATCTCCCCCTCCGGGCATGTTGCCGGTGTGTTCGTCGGTCTTTCCATGCCGTCCGAACACCGGGAGGCGACCCCGAAGGTGGCCCAGGCCGCGACCGATATCCTGGAAGACGTCAGGCGTCGATACCCCGGAATCGATTTCTATCTGACCGGTTCGGTCATGGTCGATCAGGCCTTCGGGGAGGCCAGCAAGAAGGACTTTGCGACGCTGGCGCCGGCGATGTTCATCACGATGGCGGTCCTGATCGGCCTGACGTTGCGATCGTTCTTCGGCGTGTTGGCCGCCCTGGTGGTCATCGGATTGTCGATGCTCATGGGACTGGGCCTGGCCGGCTGGCTGGGGATTCCTCTGACCGCCGCCTCCGCCAGCGGTCCCGGCCTGATCCTCACGCTGGCCGTCGCCGACTGCGTCCACATCCTCAGCACGATGCTCCACCTGATGCGCGAAGGCATGCCGCGACGCACCGCCATCGTGCGGGCCCTTCAGATCAACTTGCAGGCCGTGTTCCTCACGAGCATCACAACGGTCATCGGCTTCCTCAGTCTGAACTTCTCCGAATCGCCTCCCTTCCGCGATCTGGGCAACATGGTTGGCCTGGGGGTCACGGCGGCGTTCCTCTGCTCGATCCTGTTGCTTCCGGCCCTGATGGCTGTGCTGCCCTGCGGGGCCGGACCCGACCAGAAGAACCACATCCGCATCCATTGCGATAAACTGGCAGGCTTCGTCATCCGCCGGTCGTCCGTTCTGCTCTGGTCGATGCTGACGCTCGGCGCCGTCACGAGCCTGGGGATGTTCCGCATCGAGCTGAACGACAATTTCCTGACATATTTCGATGACTCGTTCGCATTTCGCCGGGCCACGGACTTCCTCATCGAGAACCTCGGGGGCTGGGACATCATCGAATACCCCCTCAGCTCGGGCCAGTCCGGGGGCGTCGTCGACCCGGACTATCTGACCACGCTCGACCGATTCGCTCAATGGTACCGCCAACAGCCCAAGGTCATCCACGTCGGCTCCATCGCCGACACGATGAAACGGCTCAATCGAGACATGCACGGTGGCGATGAAGCGTACTACCGCATCCCGGACAGCCGGGAACTCGGGGCCCAGTATCTGCTGTTTTATGAGTTGTCGCTGCCGTTCGGACACGATCTGACCAATGTCATCGACGTCGACCGGGACGCATCGCGGCTCACGGTGATGTTCGAGAGCATGAGCGCCAAGGAGTTGCACGAGATCGACGAGAAAGCCTCGCAGTGGCTGAAGGCCAACGCGCCGCCTTCCATGCAGATCTCGGGCGTGGGATTGTCGCTGATCTGGGCCGAGATCACACATCGCAATATCCGCAGCATGCTCAAGGGCTCTCTGGGAGCGCTGCTGTTGATCTCGATCATCATGACGGCGGCCCTGCGGAATCTGAAGCTGGGTTTGATCAGTCTCGTGCCGAATCTGGTGCCGCCGGCAATGGCGTTCGGGGTCTGGGGGTTCCTCAACGGCCAGGTGGGCCTGGCCCTGTCGGTCGTTGTCGCGATGACGATTGGCATCGTCGTGGACGACACGGTGCACTTCCTGAGCAAGTACGAGCGAGCCCGCCGGGAACAGGGAATGAACCCGTCGCAGGCCGTGCGATACGCCTTCCAGACAGTGGGGACCGCCATGTGGGTTACGACGGTTGCGCTGGTCGCAGGATTCTCCCTGTTGACTCTGTCTCGCTACCGGATGAGTTCGGAGATGGGTCAGATGTGTGCGATCGTCATCGGGTTGGCCCTTCTGATGGACTACCTTCTGCTGCCCAGTTTGTTGCTGAAAACCGATCGTGAAGATGATACGCTGGGCGCCGTTGAGAAATCGAAGCCGAATCCATAGGACGAGTGGCTATGAAAGATACGAGTCGGGCACGGATTATGATGGTCGTCGGGCTGGTCGTCGTTGCGGCGGCGGATCGGTCTGCGGCGGCCGAGCCGTCAGCCGAAGAACGTGGGCTGGCCATCGCCACGGAAGCGGACCGCCGCGAAAGCGGATATGGCGACAGCACCGCGAGTCTCCACATGGTGCTGCGCAACAAGCAGGGCCAGACGAGCGAGCGGGAGCTTCGCATCCGCACGCTGGAGACGGAGAACGACGGCACGAAGAGCCTGTGCATTTTCGACACGCCCGCCGACGTCAAAGGGACGATCCTGCTGACCCACACGCATAAGGAGGCCGAGGACGACCAGTGGCTGTTCCTGCCGGCCCTGCGACGCATTCGGCGGATCGCGGCACAGAACAAGTCGGGTTCGTTCATGGGCAGCGAGTTCTCCTACGAGGACATCGCCGCACAGGAGCTGGCCAAATACACCTACCGGTGGCTGCGCGACGAAGCCTACGACGGCAACGACTGCTATGTCATCGAGCGGACGCCGGTGGACAAGGCCAATTCCGGCTACTCGCGCCAGGTGGCCTGGCTCGACAAGGCGCACTACCGCACGTGGAAGGTGGAGTATTACGACCGCAAGAACGAGCGGCTCAAGACGCTGACGTTCAAAGGTTACCGCCAGTATGTGGACCGTTTCTGGCGGGCCCGGCAGATGGATATGGTGAACCACCAGACGGGCAAGAGCACCACGCTGACCTGGTCGGACTTCACGTTTGGCACGGGACTGAAGGAAATCGATTTCGACAGGCATAGTCTGACGCTATTGAGGTGACACGGATGCACATCAGGATGTGGGCAGCGGCCTTGGCGATTGGGATGTCGATTTGGGCCGTAGCGGGCGCCGGAGAGTTGTCCGGCTGGATCGCCGTGGAAGGCCGGGGCTTCCTCAACGACCCCCTCCATCGCGGCCAGGACCGGGACAACGCCTCGATTGCCGCCCAGCCGGAGTATTACCACGCCTGGGAAAACGGTTCGAGCTTCACCTTCGTGCCGTTCGGGCGTCTCGACACCGCCGACTCCCGCCGCACCCACGCCGACATCCGCGAGCTGAACTACATGTACCGCCAGGACAACTGGTTCTTCCGCGTCGGTGTCGGCAAGGTCTTCTGGGGCGCCACCGAGTTCGTTCATCTCGTGGACATCATCAACCAGACCGACCTGATCGAGCACATCGACGGCGAGGACAAGCTGGGCCAGCCGATGGCCGAGTTCTCGATCTCGCCGAGTTGGGGCACGATCGATTTCCTCCTTCTGCCCTATTTTCGCGAGCGGACGTTCCCCGGCCGCAGGGGCCGCTTGCGCACCAGCCGCGTCGTCGATCTCGACGATGTGATCTACGAGAGTTCCTCCAAGGAGAACAACATCGATGTGGCGCTGCGGTACAGCAATACGCTCGGGGGCGCCGACTTCGGCGTCTACGTCTTTCGGGGAACGAGCCGGGACCCCCTGCTGGCGACGCCCGATCTGGTGCCGCCCGAGCTGATCGATCCCGAGGATCTCGACGATTACAAGCTCATCCCCTTCTACGAGCAGATCAACCAGTTCGGCGCCGATCTGCAGTATGCCAGCGGCAACTGGCTCTGGAAGCTTGAAGCCTACTTCCGAAACGGCTTTTTCCAGGACTACTTTGCCGCCACCGGCGGCTTTGAGTACACCTTCGTCGGCATTGGCGGCAGTAATGCCGATATGGGCCTGCTATGCGAGTACGCCTACAACGACCGCGACGACGGGGGACAGACCATTTTCCAGAACGATCTGTTCTTCGGCGTGCGCCTGAGCCCGAACGACGCCGCAAGCACCCATCTGCTCGCCGGCTTGGGCCAGGACACCGAGCACTCCGAGAATGCCCTCAGTATCGAGGCCAGCCGGCGGTTCGGCGCCAACTGGCGTTTGATCCTCGACGCTTGGTTCTTCCTCGACACCACCTCCGGCAGCGTGCTTAACGAACTGCGCCGCGACGACTTCGCCCGCCTCGAACTGGCCTACTATTTCTGAGGGTTTACTGGGCAAGCGAGTCTTCATCGATTTGCTCGACTGTCGGCCGTCGCCACACGTTCCGGCGAGAGATTGCAGGAACGCCACAAAATACGTACTTTCCACAATACCCATTTCCTGAACCGACACCAGGCGGGTGCGTATCATCGCCTTCAGCACGTAGTGGGTGTGATTCGAATCGATGAGGGTTCGAGGCAAGCGGTCGTGTAGCAAAGGACTGCTGCCATGAGCACCGTTGGCACCCAGGCGCCCCTTGCCATCGGTCAGGAATGGACCAGGGAACACAACAGCGTCCCTCCGCCGGGAGGATCTCGACCCTTCCGAGCCCGACCAGCAGACACCGACGAAGTACTTCACCTATACTGCAATCATAGCTTCCCTCTTCCGCCAGGGTTAGAAAGGAGACCACTGCGCGAGAACCGCTGGCGCCGCTCATCATGGCAGGAGAGAAAAAGCTGAATCACAGGACAATTCCGAACGGTGCAGGACACGATCTGAAAGGAGGTCATGCCTATGGTTGACTGCTTCAGAGTGTCTCGAGGACATTCCCTGTGGACTGAGCACCAATGCCTTTGAGCTTCTCTCCGCTTGGTTACCGGGGAATGAACACAAAGTGCTACCAAACTCCCTTGGAACAAGGAGGTACAGAATGTGCGCTTCGCGCGTGACAACCAGGATGCGTTGCATTTTGGCCGTGGCCGCCATCAGTCTTCTCATGGCATGGCCGAGTGCAGCCCAAACGTATTTCAACGATTTCGAAGACGTGCTCGATCCCTTGACGGAATGGTCACTTGCTCTCACAGACACAACTCCCGCGGGAGAGCGAATGTTCTTGGGACAATTCGGCAACGACGCGGTGAGCCTGACGCTTCCGTTCGTCCCGGCCAGCAACGTTGCGTTGTCCTTTGACTTGTTCATCATCCACTCGTGGGATGGCCATGCTGTCGGTGCAGGTGGTCCGGATATCTGGGACCTGAGCGTAGAAGGCGGTCCAACACTGTGTCACACGACGTTTGCCACCCATGAGCCCCGGTTACAGGCATATCCGGGTACATTTGTAGCGGAAGGTGTCGAGCCCTTGAATGACCCGCACACCGGGGCGGTCGAAATCAACTCGTTGGGGTTTGATGATTTCTTTGGGACCGGTGACGTCTACAGTCTGAGCTTCATATTTCCGCACACCGGCGGGGAGCTTGTGCTGAGGTTCTCCGGAAGCAATCTCCAGGAAATTGGGGATGAGAGCTGGGGTCTGGACAATGTGCTGGTGAACTGTCCTCCGGACTGCAGCAATGCAGCGCCCAGCATCGCCACGCTGTGGCCGGTGAATCACAAGTTCGTTCCGATCACCATCGTGGGCGTGACCGATCCCGACGGCGATCCGGTGACGATCACCATCGACAGCATCTACCAGGACGAGCCGGTCAACGTCATAGGGTCCGGCAACAGCGAACCGGATGGCAAGGGCGTGGGAACCGACACCGCCGAAATCCGGGCGGAACGCAGCGGAACCAAGAAGGTTCCTGGCAACGGCCGCGTCTATCACATCACGTTCACTGCCGACGACGGCGTCGGTGGCACGTGCACTGGCACGGTGACCGTCTGTGTGCCCCACGACAACGCTCACAGCGAATGTGTAGACGATGGGCCGTTGTATGATTCCACGGTCCCGTAATCGTTGAACTTCGCGGGTCCTCGGCTCAGAGCGCCAATCATGGGCCGCATTCAGTGGATGGTTGAAGAGAGGGTGGTGGCTCTTCTGTCCGAGCCGCTACTGTGGTCGGGCAAGCATGGGACCCCGTTCCGAGGGCAGCCACCACCCTGATTCTGTCGGTCCACATACAGGGTCGGGCGTTACCCAGTCCCCTCCAGGGAAGAATACGTAGTTCCCCGTATTGACGATTCTTCGCACCGGCGTGAAGCTGGTGCGTATCATCGTCTTTGGCGACGAATTCGTATGAACGGAATCGATGAGGGTTCGAGGCAAGCGGTCGTGTAGCAAAGGACTGCTGCCATGAGCACCGTTGGCACCCAGGCGCCCCTTGCCAGCGGGCAGGCACGGACCCGTCATATGGTCCGCCCGAACCCCGCAATTGCCGCGCCTGATGTCCGCAACGCATTCGATCCGCGTTTTCCCTTCTCCGTCAGGGCCGGAAAGGAGGCATGTGTATTGGAGCCACTGGCGCATCTCAGCGGCGGGAGAAACGGATGTATCACGTGGTTTGCAGGATGTGAGTTAAGCACAGTTTGAAAGGAGTCTGATCATGAAGAAGTTGATGATTCTTATTGCCGTGACATCTTTGCTCTGCGGCTTGGCCTTTGCGAACGGAAACGGCGCGCAGAAGGTCGACCTGTATGTTTCTGACAATGGTGCGCCGGTGGAGCCTGTTGTCGGCTGGGTGATCTTCAATGTCAACGCCGAGGGCATCGTCATCGCGCAAGTGCATATCAACAAGGGCGAAGAAGGTACCTACGACGCCAGGCTGAACCGTGGTACTGATGATAGCTTCGACGCCAGCGTCGACGTCCAACCCATCACGGTCAACAAAGCCGGCAAAGGAAATGCGCACCTGTCCGGCGGACTCGAAACCAGCACACAGGCCAGGCTGAACATCCTTCCCGAAGGGGCAACTAACCAACCGAACCAGATCTATACGACGGGGTGGGTGGATCTGTAGCACGAACGCCGAAAGGCGGCACAAGTCATAAGCGACCCTCCGGTAAACAGGGCTGCGGGCTTGTCTCGCAGCCCTCTGTCGTTCGGCGATGCGGCAAGCACATGGCGCACCCGGCGGCAACACACAGACAGCGCTCTCGCCGCACACGAACAACCACCATCAGAAACGAGATGAGGGGATAGCGGGTCGGTCGGTAAATGAAAACGGGGCTGCACGATGGTTGTGCAGCCCCGGTGTAGCGGTCGATGTTGAGCGATTACAGCATGCGGCGTCGTTTCATCCAGCCGGCCAGGCTGATTCCGAGCGAGCCGAGCAGGATCGCGCCGGGGGCAGGAACCACGGTCGCCTCGGCGGCCAGGTCGCTGACCAGCAGCGCCGTGGGATTGCCGCCGG
>JAAYBA010000058.1 GCA_012719085.1 Planctomycetota bacterium | reverse complement strand
TGTCCTCGACCGCCACGTAGAGTGTGTCGGCCGCGTTGGTCTCGGCGCCGTAGAAGTACAGCCGCAGGGTTCTGGCGTCGTTGCCGGCCCAGTCCTGCGTGGCGTCCCAGGTGCGCGAGGCCTCGGAGTAGAAGGGGGCCTCGGCGTTGTCGTACTCCAGAGGCATCGCCTGGCGGCCGCCGTGGACGACGGTCTTCTCGGCGAACGGGGACTGGGCATAGCCGACGAGCGAGCCGGTGTTGTTGGTCCAGCCGTCGATCCAGGTCTGGAAGACGGCTTGGCCGGCGTCGATGTCGTCGGTGTAGCTCTCGATGTCGTCGATGGTGGCATACTCAGCCGTGGTGAAACTCCACAGGTCGCCTTCCCAAACGACGTCACCGTCGTCGGCATCGACTTTCCAGTAGTAGACGTTACCGAAGACCAGATCGGGCACAAACTCCGCCTGGCTGACGGTTGCGGCCGGTGCCAGAGCCTCGGGATTCGTGCTCAGATAGACCTCGTGTGAAGCCGCCTCGCGTCCCGGCCGCCAGGTCAGGGTCGCGTCGACATTCACGTTGGTCGCTCCGTCCCCCGGCTCCGGCTCCCGCGCAAACGCGGGAATATAGTAGAAGCGGACCTCGCTCAGACCGTATTGAGGCAATTCACCCCACCCACTGTTGACCGTGAGTCTGACGTACTGAACCGCTACGCCGCCAAAGTCCACGGTTGTGCTGTGAACGTAATCCGCCTTGGCCGTGCCCTGGGCCAGTTCCGTCTCACCGAGAGAAATCCAGTTCACTCCATCGGCAGAGTACTCGATTGTCACCTCCTTGACGCCAAAGCCCAAGACGAGCTCGAACTCGACGTTGTAGTTCCAGACCCAGAGCTCGTGGAGCTTGTAGACGCGATCGAATTCGAACTGTATCCAGATGGGATCACCGTCGGCGGGGCTGCCAAGCCACATATCGGTACTTTTGGTCGAGTGCTGGTCCGCCTCGTCGAGGCCTGAGCCGTTGACGATGTTCTCGATGCCTTCTGTGGCGGTCGATGTTGCATTCGTTGCGATAAGGATGTTCTCTATCGGATAGGCGAAAGGCTCCGTCGTGAAGCTCCAGACGTCTCCCTTGAATACGGCGAAGTCTGGTGCGCCGTTGACTTCATCTATGCGCCAGTAATAGGTTTGGCCGAAATCAAGGCCGCCGGGATCGAAGGAATTGACATCCACATCCTGGGCCGTGGGCACGGTGGCATCATTTACGTCGGCCCAATCCGTTCCGAAGTACACGTGGTGCGTGGCGGCCGACGCACCCGGTTTCCAACCCAGGATCACATCCCGCGTGATATCGTCACTACCCGTTGCAGGAATGGGATTCGTGGCCTTGACGACGGTCAACGGCAGCACAACCGACTCGAGCCAATCGATCTGCCATCCGTTCGACGCGCCTTCCTGAAACGCGGACAGTGCGATGACGTCGTCCGGAGTCAGTCCCAGATTCGCCAGGGGGATGACCGCGTGGATTGTATCGCCGTCAATCGTGTATTCGTAGTCCTCAATCAGGGCTTCTTCGGTCAATGCAATATAGGCGTACACGCCGTTGGTATTGCCGTCGCGCCAGCCGAACTGAACCACCACATCCACCCCAATGGGGTTCTCCACACCGGTCGCAGTACCCTCGTAATCGGAGTTGTGATACCCGGTGGTCGGATCGTTGTCCGTGTCGAGAATCCAATGGTAGTAATACCGGTTGGTCATGCCGGCCGGGGTCTGGGCTGCCGAAGGCGCAAAGACGCCGTACACCGTCATCGTCAGATTCAGGTTCCCTTCCTCCACCCATGCCTCAATACGCTTGATGTCGCCGCTTGAATCGGCCATGTCGGACGGATCGTCCACGCCCGCGACCTGGCCGACGGCAATCCCACCGTACCCGATCATCATCCACCCGATGGTAAACGCCGCAAGCCATAGGATGCGGAATGTTGGGATGGCAGAAGGGGGCCTCTCCGGCCATTGCGTGACGGACCGGGAACTTGATGCACGAGATGCTCGCACAAACCGTTTCTTGCACATGATAATCCTCCTTCAATGAGACGCTCAGATCAGATTCTCCGTGCCCCGGGAGCGGGTACGGCACGTGTCATGTCGCGATCTATGAGGTGGATGCTTCTGTCAAAGGATGTGGATTGCGTGAGATGGCCGGCGCCGATCCGGAACGTTGAACAGATATCAGCTGGCGCTCCAGGCTTCGCTGTGCGTCGAATCCAAGGCATTGCTCCGTACCTCCGAACTATGGCATTTGTACCAAAAGAAGCGGCCCGTAACAAGGAAAAATGGCTTTGCGCCCGGGCAAAGAGAGGCCTATGATACAGTCTTGGGGCTCTGAACCCGGATACGCCATCTGTAAGTGGCCGTAGCATGGTGCCGAAGGAAGGGGATTTTGCAGTGAATCGACGTCAATTTCTGCAGAGTATGGCAACTGCGTCGACGGCCCTATGGGCTCGGAGATGCATGGGCGCCGGCAGCGGAGCATCCGATGGGGTGGTTTTGCCGACGCCGACGCCCCAGCAGGCTCGCTGGCAGGACATGGAACTCGGGATGTTCTTCCATTTCGACCTGCCGATCTACAAGCCTGGCTGGAATTGGCGCAGTTGGCAGGACAAACCGACGCCCGAGATGTACAACCCGTCGAAGCTGGATACGGACCAGTGGATGGAAGCCGCCCGCGCGATGGGGGCCAAGTACGCCGTGTTTGTCGCCAAGCATTGCAGCGGCTTCCTCCAGTGGCAGAGCGGTCTCTATCCCTATGGTGTCCGGCAATCGCGCTGGCGCGACGGCAAAGGAGATGTCGTTCGCGATTTCGTGGAATCGTGTCGCAAATACGGCATCGAGCCCGGCCTGTATGCCTCCGTGACCGCCAACGGCTATTTGGAGGTGGACAATCCCGGCCTGGTCAATCGAGGCAAGGGCGGCGATCCGGCGGTGCAAGAGCGTTACGTGAAAATTTGCGAGCAGATGCTGACCGAGCTGTGGAGCCGCTACGGGGACCTGTTCGAGATCTGGTTCGACGGCGGGGCGCTGCCGGTGGCCAAGGGCGGCCCGGACCTGGTGCCGATCTATCAGAAGTACCAGCCCGACGCCATCGTCTTCCAAGGTCCAGCCGCGTCGATCCGCTGGATCGGCAACGAGCGGGGTGTCGCTGCCTATCCCTGCTGGGCCACCGTCCCGCACCGGGAGGATTACCATGGCCCGGGCGATCCGGACAGCCGCTACTGGCTGCCGGGCGAGTGCGACGTTCCCGTCCGCAACCACGAGTGGTTCTGGACGCCGGACGCCGAGCATAAACTCTATTCCGTCGAGCAACTGATGGATATGTACTACCGCTCAGTGGGGCGCAACTGCAATCTGCTGCTCAACGCCAATCCCAATCCGGACGGGCTGGTTCCCGAGGCGGATTTCCAGCGATACGTCGAGTTTGGAAGGGAGATCCGCAGGCGATTCGACACGCCTTTGGCGCGTACCGAGGGCAGAGGCTCTGCGGTTGAATTGAAGTTGCCAGGGCCTTCGACGATCGATCATGTCATCATCATGGAGGACATCCACCACGGAGAACGCATCCGCAAATACCGGATTGAGGGGCTGACCGGGCCCGATACGTGGCAATCGCTCTGCGAAGGCCAATCCGTCGGACACAAGCGGATCGAACAGTTCGGATCGGTCGAGGTGGCGAAGCTTCGCCTGCGCACGTTGGATTCTGTGGGCGAGCCGCTCATTCGAGAGCTGGCCGCGTACCACGTGGGATAACGTCCCGCCTTAGAGCAGCGAGCGGTAGGCGTAGCCCTTGAGCATGACCTCGAAGTCCGCCCATTCCTCGTCGTCAGCCGGCGTTCGGTAGAAGGCGAAGCCGGCCGGCTCGTGCAGGGAGCGCAGGTTCCACTCCATCAATGCCCGGCTGCGCCATCGCTGCATTTCGGCATGGCCGTCGGCATGGCCCAGCGTGCTGCTGTCGTCACGATGCCAGACCCCGAACGGATCGACCCACTGCCTCGATCTGGGGTTCATGACCCAGGAGCCGTTGTTGTACCCGCGCGGATCGCACTCGGCCAGGAAGACGTACTTGGTCGCCGGCTGCTTGATGTCCGTGTAGTTGACGCAGGGGTGGATCTCCCACGTGTTGGCCGGCACCGCATTCATGCCGCCGGCAATCGAGTACGTGCGGAAGGCGAACTGATGGCCCGGGCTGTTCCTTCGCCGGTCGGAGGGGCAGCGATAGACCTCCAGCGCCCTGACGTAAGGCCACAGCAGTCCTTGCTGAATGTACTCCTTCTTTTCCTCGATCGAGGAGCTTGCCCCCGACGGGGGAATGACCACCCATGCAGCGGGATTGGAGGTGGAGATCGGGGCGCCTGGTGTTTGGCCCGAGACCAGCTTGCCGTCGTTCTCATCCTTGTACATCAGCCATGCCAGCGTGAGCGTCCGCACGTTGCTGCGGCAGGTCAGACTTCGGGCCTGTTCTCGGGCACGCTTGAGGGACGGCATCAGGATGGCCATGAGCACCGCGATAATGGCGATGACCACCAGCAGTTCGATCAATGTGAACGCTCGTTTCTTCATATCGCCTCTCCTGCCCTGAAGTGATGAGCGAACCCGGCGACCTGTCAAGGGCTGCCGGACAAGATCCTGTACGATTCTATCCATGAGAATCCGCTGGAACAAGGACCACTGCCGCCAAGGTGCAACGAAAAACTCTCGGCCGAGGGATTGACAATCGGGCGGCAATGTCCTATTGGTCTGGCCAGAGGTGGTGGCCCGGAATGGGTCGTGAGGATAGGATGCCGGAGAAAAGGAGTTGGCCATGAAAGTACGAATCGAGGATACGTGCACGGCATGCGGGCTCTGCTGCGACACCTGCCCGGAAGTCTTCGAGATGGGCGATGAGATCGCGACGGTCATCGTCGACGAAGTCCCCGCCGATTTCGAAGACGCCGCGCAGCAAGCGGCCGATGAGTGCCCGGTCGAGGCGATCATCGTCGAATAGTCTGGTTTGGCCCGGTTTCCGTCCCGAAGGCGGCGGAGAGTCTGCCCTGCCTGGCGATCCGCTCAGGGTTGGGTCACACAGCGCGGATCCATGAAGTGCAGCAGGTAGTCGGGACCGCCGGCTTTGGTGCCGGCGCCGGACATCTTGAAACCGCCGAAGGGCTGCACTTTCACCAATGCACCGACGCTGGGGCGGTTCAAGTACAGGTTGCCGACACGGAACTGCCGCACGGCTGTTCGGAGATGCTCTTCATTCCTGCTGAAAACAGCCCCCGTCAGGGCGAACCGCGTCGAGTTGGCCCACGCCAGCGCCTCGTCGAAGTCCTTTGCTCGCATGATCGAGAGCAGGGGCCCGAAGACCTCTTCTTGTCCCAGTCGCTTCTGCGGCGTGATGCCTTCGACGAGGGTCATCGGCACGTAGTAGCCCTTGTCGGGGACGGCGCTGCGATAGAGCACCGTGCCTTCCTTTGCGGCCAGGTCGACGTACTGCAGGATGGTGCGCTGGGCTTTGGCGTCGATCACTGGTCCCATGTAGTTGCCCGGGTCTTCAGCCGGCCCGATCTTGAGCTTCCGGGCAGCCTCGACGAGCTTCGGCACGAAGCGGTCGTATACCTTGTCGACGACGATCAGCCGTGAGCAGGCGGAGCACTTCTGCCCCTGGTAGCCGAACGCCGAGTACAGGACATCTCGAATCGCGGCTTCTTCGTCGAAATCCTCGTCGATCACGATGGCGTTTTTGCCTCCCATTTCGCAGACGACCTTCTTGACGGAGGCTTGGTTCTCGGGCGTGCGGCCGGCGCGCTCGACGATCCGCAGGCCGACCGACATCGACCCGGTGAAGGCGATCACGGTGACCTTGGGACTGTCCACCAGGAGATCGCCGATCTGCGAGCCGGGCCCCGGGACGTAGTTGAACACGCCGGCGGGCAGTCCGACCTCGCGGAAGATCTCCACGAGGTGATGTCCGACCACCGACGACTGGCTCGACGGCTTGAAGACCACGGGGTTGCCCGCGACGATCGCGGCTGCACACATCCCGCAGCCGATGGCGAATGGGAAGTTCCACGGCGCGATCACCACCGCGACCCCCTTCGGTTGATAGAAGCAGAAGTTCGATTCGTCGGCGTAGCTGCCCATGTCCTGCGCGGTGCCCAGGCGGACCATCTCGCGGGCGTAGTATTCGAGGAAGTCTATGCCTTCGGCCACGTCATTGTAGGCTTGGGCCCATTGCTTGCCCTCTTCGAGGACCTGCCAGGC
>JAAYBA010000057.1 GCA_012719085.1 Planctomycetota bacterium | reverse complement strand
CTTCCAGACCCATCGCAGCAGGCGGTCGAGGCCGACTCGGTCGAGCCGTTGCCAGTCCATTCCGTGGAATTCACTGGGGACGTCGTACTGAGCTGCATTGTCCAGAAGCATGGCGACGCCCGCCAGTGCGCCCGTGGCCATGTTGTCCGGTCGGATGTGGTATTCGAACGCCAGGGACATGGTCCCGAAAATGCGGTCGGTGGCGCCGAGCTTGCGAAGGATATCGCGGGCGGCGCGCGTCGTGGTGTCGGCCAGAAACGGATTGGTGATTCGCCCGAGCAGATCGTCGGCGTATCGCTGATAGCCGGCCTCGGTGAACAGCTTGTCGCCAAGCGACGCATACCTGGCGATCAGAGCGCCGCCGGACTCTGCAATGAAGGCCCGACGAGCCGTCTGCATGATGGCCTTGTCATCGCCCAGTTCCGTCATTGCGCCGCAGCCCTTCAGCGCGCCCAGGAAGCCCAGCAGTGCGTGGATGGCGTTGTGGCCGTAGAGCTTGGCCTCTTCGAAGGGCAGCAGATCGTCCTTCTCGACGAACACGTCGATGCCGGGTCGGAAACCTGGAATGGTGGTCCGGCTGACGAGAATGTGGCTGAACTCCTCGACGAGGAACGCCCGGTCGATCCCCGGGACGATGGGCGTCAGGTTCAGCGCGGCAATCTCGGCCGGATCGGTCACTACCCGGCTCATCTTGCCGATCACCGTGTTGAGAAATTGCACCCGCTTCGGCAATGAACCGCTCAGACGCTCTGCGACGGCGTTCTGCAGGATCTCGGCGGCGTGGTTGTTGTTTTCCGCCGCGTAGACGATGGCGGGTTCTTCTCCTCTGCGGGCCAGGCCGTCGGCGATCATCGCGGCGACACTGTTGGTGCCACTCGAGGTGAAGAAATTCACCGACGGCAGGCAGGTGCAGATCTCCGTCGCCTGAGCCATCGCGGCGCGAAGGGCCTCGTTGTCTTTCGTATCCGTCGGGTCGAACAGTTCGACGTTGTCGATTCGTTGTGTTTCGATTCGGTCGGCCCGAGCAACGTTGACGTGGTACGTTCCACGATTGGCCCGAACGGCGTGGACCAGGGCTCGATCAATTTCTGCAACGGCGATCCGCGAGAATCGGCCGCTCTGAAAGGCCTCCTTGGCGAACAGGCCGCTCTGGATCGGCCCGAATCCGAAACCCACGAGAATGTGATCGGTCATCTTACTGCCCGGCTGTCTTGAGGAAGGCGTTGATGTCCGCGTCTTTTGTGAGCACGCGGATTTCCAAGTCGTAGGTCCGGCTCCTGCCGGGGGCCAGATGGATCAGCTTCTTCTGCTTGCGGGCGGCACTTTGACCGATCGGGAAATTCGTGCCCGGCTCCAGCCCGGTGACGTACTCGCCCGGGCCCCAGTGCTGCCAGTTGGCCATGCAGGGGAACTGCGTCTTCTTGTAGCGAGTCGCCACCGCCAGGCCGAGCTTCTTGTTGTGCAGGCCGATGGTGCACAGGCCGCTCTTGTCGGCGGCCACGTCGATGAACCCGCAGGCCTCGCCGCCGCCGCGATGGGCTTCCAGCGGCTTGCGGCACACGCGGAAATCGTTCTGGTCGTTGAAGATCGCGTTGTCCATATCCATGCCGCGCGACCGCCACGCGCCTTTCCAGACGATCTGCGTGCCCTCGTCGACCAGGGGCCAGCCGTAGTTGCAGTGGTACAGCAGCATGTGCGGCGTCGGCGTATTGCCCATGTTTGTCACCACGTCGTGGATACGGATCGCGGGCTGGCCCAGCGTGCTGGAGATGGTCCGTCGCAGTTGCAGGGTCGGGCCGAAGACGCGGTATTCCTTCACCACCGCTGTGATGCTCATGTCGAGCTTGCCGGTTCGCAGATCCGGCTGGACGACCGATTCGACCTCGGCCGGGGTGTTGCTGATCCGCCCGTGCAAGCCGCGCCGGCCCGATTCGTCGTCGTCGGGCGCTCCGGCGTGGCTCAGGCCGCAGGTCGTCAGCAGGCCACCGCCGAACGGCCAGAGCCATTCGATGCCTTCGTTGGCGTCCGGGCGCGGGGCGGTCACGCCGGCGTGGCTGAGCCAGGCGAGGCTGTGCTGGTTGTGGAACGCGTCCACGATGTCCAGCGCCCGATCGATCACCACCTTGTATCGCAGCCCGGCTCCCGTATTGATCCACGCGATTCGCGTGCCTTTGCCCAGTCCGTTGTCCAGAACGCTGGTCTCGATCCCGCCCACCTGCGCGGGATTGCCCACTCTGTCCTGCCAGTCGAACGACGTCTTCTTCTGTGCCATCTCAATTCACTCCCAATCAATTCAGCGCCTGTCGCAGGGCTTCGAAGCTGTCGAAATTCTTGTCGGTTTGCAGGACGCGGAGCATCTTGTCATATGATTTGATGTTGGCGTAGCGGTCGTCGAGTGGGGCCTTGATGAACAGCGACGCGAAGAGGTTGCCCACCTGTACGGCCTGGGCAAAATCGATGTCGCCGGCCCGAAATGCGTCGAGGTTTTTCGCAAGATAGGTAATCAGCCCGGCTCGGAACGAATCGCCGGCGCCGACGAGGTCGATGACCTCGCCGCTGAGGAACCGCGACGTGATCTTGGTCGGTCCGTCGGTTCGGCCGTCGGGGCAGTGGTGCACTTCATAGGCGCCGTTGCTGACGGTTACGCCGAAGAGGCGCGTTCGCCCGTCATTGTGCCAGTATCTCTTCGTGAGGAACTCGAGGAAATGGGTGTTATTGCGGCTCTCGTCAAACTGGGTCCATTTGCGCGGCTCGCCCAGTGTGTTCTCGATCAGCTTCGCCTCGTCCGAGGAGGTGAAAAACACGTCCAGCTCCGGCAGGAGCGGTTCGAGCAGGCGATACTCGGTGACGGGCCTGCCTTCGGCGATCAGTCGATGCGGGTCGCCCGTTAGCGTGTGGCTGTCGGCGATGGTCAGCGCACCTCGGCTGCGACACCAGCGGATGAACTCGGCCAGGTCACGACCTTCGTTGGCGTCGCCCCGGTCGGACAGGCCCGAATACATGTAGTAGACCACGCGAGGTTCGAGCCGTTCGACAGCCTTCTGGAAGATCGCAAAGTCGAAGTCGTTGTTGGCGTTGGGGAAGTAGGCGATGCCGCCCCGGTCGTCGCCCTTGGGGTTGTGGATGAACGTCGTCCCCGTCGGCAGGCTGGGATGGATGTGTGTGGCCGACATATCGACGTCGTTGGCGACGAGGGTGTCGTGGAAGAATCGGCCCTGCGCGTCGAGCCCGTCGTAGTGGCCTTTGCCGAGGTTGACGCCGACGGCGACCTTCAGGCCGGTCCGAGCAATCAGCGGGGCGGTGTTGCCCGGCCCGCCCGCGGTGGCGCTGCCTTCGTCAATCCACTGCTTGATCTGCTCCTGGGAGTAGTCGGGCATGTCCTCGGTCTCGCACTTGGCCAGGCCGCCTTTGCCCACGAGCCGGTCGGCGAATTCGAAATCGGCCCGGCGCAGGTCCGCGACCGCCGTGTTAAGGATCAGAACGTCCACAGCCATCAATGGTATCTCCTTCTGCTGTCTGGCCTCAGTGCATCTCGGCTTCGCATGTGCCGATGGCGGGCCGGTAGAAATTGAATTGCACGTTCGGGTGGTTGGCCAGCAGCGACATGGGCACGGCGCTGTCGGGGAGCTTCCTGGCGATCATCAGCGTGGTCAGGCGCATCCCGAACGGGTTGTCGTGCGTGCCCGCCTGCCAGATCGAGACCTTCTCGGCCTTCCACGTCTGGACGGGGCCCACGGTGATCGCCTGGGTTGGGACGCTCGTTACGACCCCGCCGCCGCTCGTGCGTGCGTTCTGCATCACGGTCACCGGATGCAGATCCACGATGCGGGTGGTCAGTTGCCGGTACTCCTGTGGTGTCGGCGGGCGGTCTTCGTACGGGCCTTGCCTGCGAACGGGATCGTTGAAGGCCCAGTGCTTGATGTCGCCCTGGCCGCCCTGCATGACGGCGCATCGGATGCCGTCCCAGCTCTGGATATACGCCGAGGTATCAGCCTTGGGAAAGTGCAGGTTGGTCTCGGGCATCTTCAGTTCGGGCCGGATCCGATTGAAGCACAGCTCCTTGTCCGCCTTGGCAAATGACAGCGGATGCGTTTCGGGTACCTCGGAACCGTTCATGTACCACTCGTCCATGCCCCAAAAGTGTGCGTCGCGGAGTTTCAGTCGCAGCTCATTGACGAGCCTTGCGACAAGCGGCAACTGCTCCGTCGGTCCGATCGGTCCACAGACGCCGACGGGATTGTCCGGCGTCGCCTGTTTCCAGGCGGTGACGTATTCGAGGGCCTCGGCCAGGTAGAAGTCTTCGAGTGTCTCGTAGAAGACGACCCGAAATCCTTCCCGGCTCAGGCCCGCCATGTCTTTGGCGGTGAGCCTGGCGGCGTCGTTGAGGATCGCGTTGTCGAGCGTCGTGTAGTCCCACCAGTCCGGGGCCAGGAGGCTTTGTTTTCTGCCCATGATCGTTCCCCTATCGTGTGTGAACCAGATCGCCCAGCTCGGCCTTGAGGAGGTTGTCCTGGGGATACGCGTGCCCCAGGTGCTGGCGGAACCCCTCGGCGAACTCGACGCCGATGTCGGCGCCGCGCTTACGGCCGAGCTTCTTCATCTGGTCGGTGTACTCGTCGATGCCGTGATGGGCCAGCAGCCAGTTTCGCTGGCTCTCGTGGCAAGCGAGCATTCTCGCCTTGATATCGATGACGCCGCTCGTGTCCACGGTCGTACCCGGCGTGACCTCGACGCCGAACTTGTCCTTGCCTTCAACCGGATCGGCGTAATAGAGATGGGGGATCGGCTCGAAGGGCTCGGCGCCGGGCGTGTCGATGTTGACGATGCCGCAGCAGAAGCATGCCGACTGCGTCAGCTTGCTGGACATCTCGTGATCGACCATGTAGTCCGATGGACTCAGCGTGAAGACGATCTTCGGCCGGACCTTGCGTATCAGAGCGATTGCTTTGACCAGGGTCGGTCGATCGTACGTGATGAAGGCGTCGTCGCATTCGAGGCAGTGATACTGACCGTCGAGCAGGCTGGCCGCCTTGGCTGCCTCGCTCTTGCGAATCCGGCTGATTTCCTCGCGGCTGTACTCAACGGTGCCACAATCGCCCGGCGTGAATGTTGCGATGTGGACCTGCCAGCCCCGCTCGCGAAGCAGGGCCAGGGTTCCGGCGCACATAAACTCGGCGTCGTCCGGATGGGCGCCGAGACTCAAAACCACTTTGTCGTTACTCATGGTTCCTCTCGTTCAGGGTTCGGCCGGCTCACTTGCCGAGCAGGTGGTTCATGATGAGCAGGTCCAGCTCTTCGTAGTCGCGTTCGGCGATCAGGCTTTCGACGTGGCTTTCGTCGAGGCTTCGGGCCAGCTCGACCAGCCGCAGAAAGATCGTCCGGCTGTTGCTGAGGTGCTTCGTCGCGACCTTCTGCTTCTGTGTCCGCACCGCCTTGACATCGAGGCCGACGAACTCGCCTTTCTTGCCGTAGTCGTATTTGTCGAGGATGCGAACCTGGTTGAACGCCCGGCGCAGGTTGACCGAGCCGAAGCTCTTGTCCTCGTCGAACTTCAGGCCGTTCTGGTCGTTCAGGTGCACCGTGTAGAGCTTGTCGTAGGCCAGGGCAAAGCCCATCTCGTCCGACGGATCGAGGCCGGCCAGAATCGCGTGGGCGGTCTCGATGTTCACGCCGACGCGGCCGGCGTCCTTGGTCAGGTAGCCCAGCGCCATGGCATGACCCGTGGTCGGGATATAGGCCTGGTCCATCGGCTCGTTGGGTTTGGGCTCGATGGCGATCTTGATGTCCTTGTTGTAGGCGAGCATGTCGTCGATCGCCTTGACGAGGCGGTCCACCGCGACCTTGCTGTCCTTGGCCTCGCGCATGTACGTGCCTTCGCGCGCCAGCCACAGGACGATCAGATCGGTCTTGAGGGCTGCGGCGATGTCGATGGCCCGGCGGCTGCGGTCCCGTGCATATTTGCGGCACTCAGGGTCGTTGGAGGTATAGCCGCCGTCGATCGTGCGCGGGTCTTCCCACAGACGCGGCGCCACGAATTCGGCCACCAACCCTTCGTCGGCCAGCATCTTCCGCACTTCTTTTGCCTTCTTGACGATCTCCTTGGGGCCCAGTTCGTTCATCTCGGGCACGGCGTCGTCGTCGTGGAACTGCACGCCCTCGAAGCCGAGCTTCTTGAAGAGCTTGAGCTTCTTGGCGAACTTGATGGTGGTCCGGACCGTCGGGCCGAACGGATCGCCGCCTTCATGAATGTTCCACGGCCCAAACGAAAACCGATATTCTCCTGCCATCTGTTGCCTCCTTTACATTTTCAGCGGTTGCGTGTTTCTTTCCGTTTATCTGTCCGGTGCGATGGGCGTCTCACATGCGGCGCCCGGGTTGTTCATTGAGAATGGCCAATGCGTGACGGGCGTAGTGGCCGCGCATGTCACGAGCATACTCTCTCAGGATGCGCTCGCCCAGGCCGTTGTCGTCGCCGCAGCGGTAGAGCGCGCGGGCCAGGATCAGTTCCCGCAACGAGACCTCGCGGGTGGAGGTATCGACGGGACTGGCCGGGATGTTTGCCGTGACGGCATGGATGTCCGTAAAGGCGTGTCCGGTCATGCCGTCTTTGCGGAGCAGGTCGGCGAGCGCCCTGGCGGTCGATGGTTCGCGCTGGGCCTCCAGCGCCATCGCCACGGCCCGGTGGTGCGACAGGGCATGATCGGGGCCGAGCTGGGCGATCTTCTCGATGATGGGATCGAGCGCTTCCCTGCGTCCGGTGCGGCCGAGGGCCACGATCAGGCTATCCACCGGACTCATGCTCATCCCGTACTGGCCCATGCCGGTATATTTCCAGCCCTCGTCCCAGTCCCGCTGTCTGACGGCATCTGTCAGCGTCGCGGCCCCGGCTTCGTCGCCCATGATGCCCAGAATATGCGCGTAGGTGAGCTTGACGTCGTCGGAGGTCGCATTGTCGTACGCCTGCCGCAGCAGCGGCAGGGCCGCCTCGGGCTGCGCGTAGATGATCTCGATGCCCTCGAAACCGTTCGTCAGAGACGCAACGGCTCGCTCGATCCGCTCCTTGGGCAGCGGCAGCGAGTCCTTATGGTCGAGCACCTCGGCGGGCAGGTTGCCCTTGTCGACGAGATGCTGCTGGAGCGTGCGGATGTCGATGTCTCGCAGCTTGCCGCTCCCGCGGATCGCCATGACGGCGGCGAGGCCGGCGGCATACCCCTGGTTCTGAATGTCGGGCTGCATGCGGATCACGGGCATCACGTCGCGATGGGCGCTGACGCCCAGCCCCGTCACGAGGATGCCTTCGAGACCCTTGGGCAGCAGACAGCCGTAGGGGACATCGCAGGGCAACGCCTCGCGGTCGGGTGGTTTGAGCAGGAACATCGGGTGGATCGTGAAGCCGTGCGAGTCGAAGTTGCTGTTGGCGCGGACGATGGTGTCGGGGAAGGTCCGACCGAGGTAGGCGTCCGACGGGCAAAGGAAGAAGTCGCCGACAATCTGCCTTCGCTCACGGCTGTCGACGATCTGCGCGAGGTCGTAGGCGTTGTCGAACTTCCTGCGAGCGGTAAGGAACGACCGCCATGCGTCGATCGCATCGAGATCGTCGATGAACGTGAAATCCGTGTTGGTGTATCGAGCGCCCGGCTCCCAGGGGGGCAGGCCGGTTCCCTGGATGGCGATGTGCTCGGCGCTGGTGTAGATGCAGTCGGCCCCGGCGGCGGCGGCGATGCTGGCGCTGCCGGTCGCGTCGATCACCACCTTCGCCAGGACAACGCCCCGGCCCTGCGGCGTGGCGACCACCACGCCCTTGACCTGATGGCCCTCGACCCATGCGCCGCAACCGAACGCGCCGTACCAGATGTCGGCCCCGGCCTTTCGCAGCTCGCGGCGGTACCATTCGATCTTCAGTTGGCTGTCCCAGTCGCCTCCCCGTCCGCTGATTCCCTCAGCCGGGCCGCCCAGTTCGGCCAGTCCCTCGTCGATCTCCTTGGTGAAGCCCTCGCGATAGCCGTAGTAATATCGGCCGATCAGGCCCATCGTTCCGATGCCGCCCAGGCCGTGAAGGTACTCGACAACCAGCGTTCGGGCCCCTTGGCGTGCGGCGGAAATCCCCGCCGGAGCGCCGCCCGTGCCGCCCCCGACGACGACCACATCATAACGGCCCAGGATCGGGATCGCTCGCTCGGTGGCCTCCACTGCGCCGCCATGTTGGAGGTCGGGCCGCATCCAGGCAATCTCTTCCCGGACAACGCCCCGAGCCGACGGTGCCATTCGCTGGCCGGTTACGGTGGCCGTCTGGCTCATCGGCAGGGCGAGGGCCTCGACGGCAGCGGCCTGGCCGATTCGCTCGCCCACGGCGATCAGTTCCAGCGGACGCACGAGCTTCTCGGCGACCGACCGGGCCATGTCCGCGCAACCTCCCAGCACGAACAGCCGTTCGACTCGCTCGGGTCGGAACATGTTGAGGTCGGCTCGGTCGGCGCCGGGCCACGTACAGCACTCCCTCGCCTTGCCCTTCATACGGTCGGGAGGCACCTGAAACAACGTCTCCGAGCAATCCACCTGTCCGGCGCTCCAGGTCTTGTCCCGGGCGATCTGCTCGGCGTTGGCGAAGGACGCGAATGAACCGTCCTCCATCGGGATCTTCAGGGTGTACTCGATGGCCTTGTAGGTCCGCCCGTTGGCGGTGTGGACCGGTGTGGGCAGTCGGCGGGCCTCCATGTAATCATCCTGTCGCATCGTGCCGCCGACCACTGTGCGCTGGAAGGTGTGCCAGCCCGTCGCGTACGGGTCGAATGCGGCGCCGGCCATTCGCGCGATCAGGGCCCTGTCCGTGGCGTCGATGACGACTTTGGCCTTCACCGCCTGCCGGCCGGAACGGTTGCTCATCACGATTCCGGCCACGTTGCCCTTCGCATCTCGCAGCACCTCGGTGGCATAACAGCCATAGAGGAACTTGACGCCCGCGTCGAGCAGGGTATCGTCGAGGACGCGTTTGACCTGCATGGGAGTCGGCGGGACCCGGTCGGGCGAGGACCGCTTCGGGCCGGCCGGTTTTTCGATCACGATCTCTCCCAACAGGATTCGCTCGACCGCCGGGGACTTCTTGATGCTGAGCCGGACGTAACGGGCGGTGCTGTCGAGCCAGGCGGACAGCTCGATGGGCGATTCCTCAAAGGAACCCTGGCCGAGCTTGCCGTTCTTGATGGCGGCCGCCCGATTCCAGGTCTTGCCGTCCTGGCTGACGTGAATCGTGACGGAATCGACCTCGAAGTCGCCGTTGCGCTGGTAGGCCATGATACGCACGCGCCGCAGACGCTGGGCGTCGCCCAGATCGGCGGTGATGGCGGCGTTGCCGTCGTATTGAACGCTCTGCGTTGCGGCGCTGTGCCACTTGCCGTCGGTCAGAATCGATGGTGGGTCGGTGTCTTTGTGGCGAGGCGACGAGGGGATGTCCGCTTCGTAGGCAAAGGTGAGTGCGTTCTCCATCTGTCGGGCCGCTTGCGGTTCGGCGAAGAGGGCCCGGGCCAGATCCGAGCGAGGCTCCTCGCCGGGTTCCAGCCAGAGGCGATATGTCGCGCAGAGGTCTTCTCCCAGGTAGGGTCTGGGGGCGGCCAGGAAAACGCGGGCCCCGTTCTGTGCGGCGGCTGCGGCGGCCGCGACGCCTCCCGAACTGCCGCCGACCACGAGGACGTCCACGTCATAGGCCACGGGGATGCTTGTGCCTGATTCCATAACGGCCCCGAGTCGGTTATCGAACGCGGATGTCTCACTGTGTTTGCCGCCCGAATGCCAGGCCGAAGGAGAGCAACTCGCCGACAGCAGCAGAACGCCCAGAAGCAGTGAAAGCGTGGTCCGTTGGAGGTGCCATGTCATCGTCGTATCCCCAAAATCCATGCAGTTGGCGTCGTTGGGAAGCCATTATGCCCAGGTCAGGCTTGTTTTCAACTGGAATCCGACGGGGCCGGGCGCGTCGATGGCTGTCTGACCGGGGCAGAAAACGCGAAAAAGATGTAACAAAGGCGGCCCAGCGACGTCAAAGAGGAGGGGAAAGACTCCGGGCGGCGGTCCGAGAGGAGTTCAAGGTCTGTCCAAAGGACGGTTTCATCACACAGATGGACATTCGTCGAGAGGCCGTTTGGGCAGGCATATGGGCTTGCCCCGGGAGCGGATTTGGTGTAGAATGGCGGCAAGAATGTGTGGAGGTGACAGCCTGCCTACTGTCAGCCCTTTCAGAGCCGTGCGATGTATTGAGCGAGGGAAAGGTCAGATTATGAGATACCTGTCTATGGTGACTTCCGTGTTGATGGTCCTGGTGAGCGGTGCCGCGGGTGCGGCGATCCGCCACGTGCCCGGCGACTATTCCATCATCCAGGACGCGATCGACGCCAGTGACGACGGCGACACTGTGATCGTCGCGCCCGGTCTTTACTACCAGACGATCGATTTCAACGGCAAGAACATCGTCGTCACCAGCACGGACCCGAACGATCCGCGAATCGTTGGGTATACGATTCTGCACGCCCAGGGAGAGGGCAGCGTCGTGAGCTTCCAGAACGGCGAGACGTCCCGGGCGGTCCTGACGGGGTTCACCATCACCGGCGGGGTCGGTACGTTGATCTACTCCTATGTCAGTCCCGACTATTCCTACAGCTACTCCTACGGCGGTGGTATTCTGTGCATGGGGGCCTCGCCGACCATCACGCGAAACGTCATTACCAACAATGTCGCGCCCTACCTCGAGGAAGAGGGGGAGGTGAATGTCGGAGGGGCTCGCTATTACACCTACCGATACGAGTGGTCCGACGGGGGCGGGATCTACTGCTCCGGCTCGGCGACCATCACGCACAACGTGATCTACAACAATGCCGCCGAGACCGGTGGCGGGATCTACGCCGGCGGCTACGCTACGGTCACCGACAACCTCATCTACGACAACTCCGCCGTCAATGGCGGCGGCATCTATATCTACGCCGGTTCGCTCCTGAACAACACGATTGTGGGCAACGACTGCGACAAGGAGCCCGAATACGGTCTGGGCGGCAATGTCTACGCATCGTTTCAGTACGACTATACCCGGCTGACGGTCGCGAACAACATCATTGCCAGCGCCGGATCGGGCGGTGGATTGTACTGGACCTACGCGGGCGGTGACGTGATCCGCTATAACAACGTCTGGGGCAACACCCCGGTCGACTTCGTCACGCGGGACCCGCGCACGAATGAGGCGATCTATGGAGGCCAGGCCGAGTGGACCGGACGCAATGGCAACATCTCCGCCGACCCGGTCTTCCTCAGTTCCTGGAGCACGCGGTATCGTCTCGATGCCGGCTCTCCGTGCATCAGCGCCGGGGACCCGGATTTCGTCCCGCCTCCGAGCGGGACCGACCTCGACGGCGACCCGCGCGTGTACGCGATGCGTGTGGACATCGGGGCCGACGAGTACATCGGCTACGTCAAGCCGCTCGCCCACGCCGGCGCCGATCGCCACATCCTGGCCCCCGAACCGGTGGTGCTGGACGGGACGGGCAGCTACTTCTCTGATCCGCAAGGGCCCACGGCGTTTACGTGGACGCAGACGTCGGGCGCTGAAGTGACGCTGGACGACGCGGCGGCGACGCAACCGGCCTTCACGCCGCCGGCTGAAGGATGGTACACATTCTCACTGGTCGTCGCCGACGGCCAGTACGCCAGCGCCCCCGATACGGTGCTGGTCGTGGTGGGCAACGAGCGTCCCGTGGCGAACGCCGGGCCGGACAAGCTGTGGGCAATGCCGGGAGGGATTCGTCTGGACGGCGCCCGGTCGCAGGATACGGACCCGCCGGATGAGCTGACCTACACGTGGACGCAAGTCGACGGGCCGCCGGTCGAACTGTTTCTGGCCGATTCGTCAACGCCCTACTTTCTCTGCCAGCAGGCTGGCGTTTTTCGCTTCGAGCTGGTCGTCAACGATGGCTTCATCGACAGCGAGCCGGATGTCGTAAAGATTGAGGCGGCGCCCTTCACCGTGAACGCCGTGCCGTTCACAATCGCACAGGATTCGGGTGGATACTTCTTCTATCCCGCCGTATCCGGGACCCATGTGGCCTACGTCGGCAGCGAAGACTACAACCCTTCTCAATGGGAGATCTTCTGTGCCGATACGCAGACGGGCATCTTCCGCACGTTCAGGGCCGGGACAGTGAACACCAAGCCGAAGATCGACGGTAGTCTCGTCGTCTGGATCAGCGGCAACGGGTCGTACTACAATCCCATCTGCACGAGTGTGTATCTCGCAGACACGGCTACGGGCGACAGCATGCCCCTTCGGCGGGGCACGCAGACCGAGTCCTACGGCTATCCCGCCATCTCCGGCAGCAAGGTTGTCTGGCTGCGGCATCGCGACGTGGAGACGTCAAACCAGACGCGCTATGCCGAAGCGGTGTACGACATCTGCGGCGCCGACGTCACGGACCGCGCCCATCCGGTGTACTTCACCATTGCCGAAGAGGTCGGGCACGGCGTGCCATACCCCTACGACAACTACACCGAGGCGCATGAGGGATTCGTCGATATCTGCGGTGATATCGTCGTATGGGAGGCCGACGGCGACATCTACGGCGCCGACATCTCCGATCTGAGCGACATCAGGATCTTCCCGATCTGCACGGCGCCCGAGCGGCAGTACGATCCCTCGGTCTCCGGGAACCTGGTCGTGTGGACCGACGAGCGCAACGATATCGGCGACATCTACGGCGCCGATGTCTCGGACCCGGAAGATGTTCGCGAATTCGAGGTCTGGGTCGGCGGCGGCTGGCAGTTGCAGGCGGAGGTCGACGGCTCGACGATCGTTTATCTGGAGGGCGACAACTGGAGTGGCAACATCCGGACCTGCTGTGTGACGCGAGAGTACGGCATCGTACAATTCAACCTCCCGAGTTACCCGTGGGGCGGGGG
>JAAYBA010000056.1 GCA_012719085.1 Planctomycetota bacterium | reverse complement strand
CGACGGATGTGGAAGTAGTCGAACACAGGAATCAGAACGGCGAAGAACCGATTCGCTTTCTGTATTCGTACGCGGGCCTCTTCGGCGACCCGCTGCTTCACCCGGAGCTGGACCCGTATCCCGATGCGCTGCTGCGTCGACTCTCGGAGTCAGGCGTCAACGGAGTCTGGTTGCACGTGGTGCTTTCGCAACTGGCTCCGAGCGATGCGCTGGGCCGGCCCACAGCCGACCACAAGGTGCGCCTGGCCAACCTGGCGAAGATGGTCGAGCGGGCCGCTCGTCACGGCGTCTCCATCTACCTCTACATGAACGAGCCTCGCGCCGTCCCGGCGTCGCTGCTGGAAGGCAGAGAGGAACTGCGGGGCGTTCGGCAGGGGGACTACACTGTGCTTTGCACCTCGACTCCGCAGGTGCGGCAGTGGATCACGGATTCACTGGCCCATGTGTTTTCACGTGTCGGGGGTCTGGGCGGGGTCTTCACGATCACCGCGTCGGAGAACCTGACCAACTGCTACAGTCACACCCGCACAGCCGACGGATGTCCGCGCTGTTCGAAACGGTCGGGCCCGGAGGTCATTGCAGAGGTCAACGCCGCCATTGCTGCCGGGGTGCGCGCGGGCGACCCGAAGGCCAGGGTGATCGTGTGGGACTGGGGCTGGCCCGACGGCACCGGCGCCGGATGGGGTCAGCCGGACTGGGCCTCGCGGATCATCGAGCTTCTGCCTGACGACGTGTATCTGATGTGTGTCAGTGAGTGGGGAAAGCCCATCGTGCGAGGCGGTGTCGCCGGTGCGGTCGGTGAGTATTCCATCTCGGCCGTCGGCCCAGGACCCCGGGCGCAGAGGCACTGGGCGCTCGCCCGCCAGCGCGGGCTCAAGACGCTTGCCAAGGTGCAGGTCAATTGCACGTGGGAACTGTCGGCGGTTCCGTATCTTCCCGTGATGAACCTCGTCGCCCAGCATTGCAGCAACCTGAGCCAGGCGGGCGTCGACGGGCTGATGCTGAGCTGGACGGTGGGGGGCTACCCGTCGCCAAACCTCGAACTGGTCCGGCGGTTCCAGCAGAAGCCCGCGCCGACCATTGAGGGGGCCCTGATGGAGGTGGCCCAGGCACGGTACGGCACCGACGCCGCGCCAGAGATGGTGATCAGCTGGTCACAGTTCAGCGAAGCGTTCTCGGAATTCCCATTCGACGGCAACTACGTCTATCGCGGCCCCAGCCAGGTCGGCCCGGCCAACCTGCTCTATCTGGAACCGACCGGGTACCCCTCGACGATGGTCTGCTTCCCCTACGACGATGTGAACGGCTGGCGGGGCATCTATCCAGTCGAGGTGCTGGCCGGACAGTTCGAGAAGGCCGCTTCCGGCTGGCGGAAAGGGTTGGCGATCTGGAAGGAGGCCATAGGCAAGATGGAAGGGCCCCGCGAACATGCCAACGCGCACAGCGATCTGGTTGTCGCCGAAGCTGCCGGCCTGCACTTCGACAGCGTGGCCAATCAGATTCGATTTATCCTGGCCAGGAACGCGCTGCGCGGCGGATCGGTGAATCAAGACGAAACAGACGCGGCGGTTGCGATGATGCGAACGAAGGCTCATGCCGAGATCAAGAACGCCGAACGTCTGTTTGAGCTGACGCGTCAGGACCCGCGCATCGGATTCGAGGCGTCCAATCACTATTACTATCTGCCGCTGGACTTGGTGGAGAAAGTCGTCAACTGTGAATCCATCCTTCGGGCGTTGCCATGATATGCGGATCGCGATCCTTCGCATGTGCAGGCAAATCACCGAGCCTGAAATCAGTTCAGGTCGTGGTGTAAGAAGACGAGGCCGTGGGTTGTCGCACCCCACGGCCCCGGTCGCGAGATAACTCCGGAGGGAACGGAGATCACTCCAGGCAGTATCCGGCCTGCGTCAGCGGCCTCTGCAATG
>JAAYBA010000431.1 GCA_012719085.1 Planctomycetota bacterium | reverse complement strand
TCCTCCCGCATGAACGCCTGCTCTTCGGGCGGCTCGATGTAGTTGAAGCCCGTATTGGCGGGGATGCCGATCCCCGGGATGCCGTAGTATCGCAGACCTGCCGCCTGGGCCAGGCCCGTCCAGACGTACACCATATTCGCGACGACCGCGTCCCAGTCGAAATCCTTGGCGCACTGCACCGCCGCTTCAAAGGCCTTGGTGTAGTCGTGGGCCACGTCCTGGCACGTCATCCCGGCGTATTTCGCGACGAACTCGGCCACGAACGGCCGAATCGGAATCATGTCCGGCTTCTCATTCCGCATCGCCGTCACATACCGATTCAGTCGCTGCTGATAGAGCTGCTCCATATCCTGCGGCATCGCACTATCCCCTTCAGATTCCTGATGTCGTTTTGCCCGCTGCAAACGGACCTTCTGTTGTGGGCAGGATCACCCACAAATCGTCAGTCACAGTGCCGAAATCCATCGGCCCGCGCGACCCTCACAACTTACTCCAAATCGCCCCCAACATCAACGCCGAATAATCGTCCCCTCGCATGCGTGTCTGTGCAGATTTCACGCCAAGCCCTATTCGGGCGTGGAGAGTCGTGTGCGGTAGGATATCTTCACACGCACTCGCGTGCCGCTTTTCCTGATCGGCCGATTGTTCTTTGCAGGCACAGATGCTATCATCCTTCGATTGCATGAAGGAGACATCGATGTGGCGAATGCGTCAGAAGGATGTTCCGGGCCGAGTGCCTGTTGTGCCGGCGGTTGGCAAGTCTGTCGCCGGCAATGCTGCTATCACAGATCGACCCAGGTGGTATTGTCATGGTAGATGAGGCCTCTGCACCCCGCGATCCAAAGTCCGGAAGGTTCGGCACGTTTGGCGGAGTCTTTACGCCGAGTCTGCTGACGATCCTCGGCGTAATCATGTTCCTGCGTTTCTCCACGGTCGTGGGGCAGGCGGGCCTTTGGAACACCCTGTTGATTCTCGCCGGTGCCAAGGCCATCTCGCTGGTCACGGGTCTGTCCATCGCATCCATTGCGACCAATATGCGCGTCAAGGGCGGCGGCGCCTACTACCTCATCAGCCGCAGCCTGGGTGTGGAGTTCGGTGGAGTCATCGCGGTCTTCTTCTACATTGCCCAGGCCGTCGCCGTCACCATGTACATCGTTGGTTTTACCGAAGCCCTCTTCTCCGCCTTTCCGCGCATTCCGCTGCCTTTTCGTGACATCGCCACGTTCACCAATCTGATCGTCTTCGTTTGTGTGTATATCGGCGCCGGATGGACGATTCGTCTCCAATATGGGATTCTCGCTGTTCTTCTGCTGTCTGTCGTATCGTTTCTCGTCGGTGGCATCCTCGGGTTCTCGCCGGAGATCCTTCGAGCCAATCTTGCGCCGGAATGGACACCTGCGTATTCGTTCTTCACGGTCTTCGCGCTCTTCTTTCCGGCGGTCACCGGCATCATGGCCGGAGTCAATATGTCGGGCGATCTGAGGGACGCCAGTCGGTCCATACCCAGGGGTACGTTCGCCAGTGTCGGTGTCGCCACGCTGATCTATCTTGTCATCGCCTTCCTGCTGGCGGCGAGCGTGTCGCGGGCCGAACTGCTCGGTGATGGCTTTGTGATGAAGGAGCATGCCTTCATCCCGGCCCTGATCTATGCCGGTGTCATCTCTGCGACGCTTTCCTCGGCCCTCGGCAGCATGATGGGTGCCCCCCGGATTCTGCAGGCATTCGCTCGCGACAAAGTCTTCCGACCTCTCCGCTGGTTCGGCCGGGGCAGCCAGTGTCGCGACGAACCTCGGCGCGCCATTGTCCTGACGTTCCTCATCGCTCAGGTCGGTATTCTCGCCGGCGATCTCGACACCGTCGCACCTGTCATCACGATGTTCTTTCTAATGACCTACGGGACCGTGAACCTGGCCTGTTTCTATGAGGGCCGCTCGAACAATCCAAGCTTTCGGCCCACCTTCCGGCTGAACCACTGGTCGGTCGCCCTTTTCGGTGCGATCGGATGCCTGGGAGTGATGTTTCTGATCAATGCCGTCTGGGCCGCCGTGTCGATTGTTCTTGCCGGCACGCTCTACTTCTTCATCGCACGCAGCGAAGTCCAGGTGAAGTGGGGCGACGTAGACAGCGGACTGGCCTACCAGCGCGCTCGTAAGGCGCTTCTGCGACTGGAGCGGGAGCGCTACCATCCGAAGAATTGGCGTCCATCCGTTCTCGTCCTCGCCGGCGGAGCCAAGAACCGTCTGCACCTCTGTGAATACGCCTCGTGGTTCACGACCGACCGGGGCATCGTCTCCATCGCGCAGGTCATTCGCGGGGAACTCGAGGATCTTCTCGACCGCCGCCGGGAGGCGGAGAACATCCTCCGCAAGTCGATCCTCGAAGCGGACATCCCCGCCTTTCCCGTGGTCGTGGTCGAGGAAGATATCCATGCCGCCATCAAGGCGCTGCTGCAATGCCACGGCATCGGCGGAATGCGTCCGAACACCGTGATGCTCGGCTGGAGCGAGGACCCGGAAAATCTCGGAGTCTTCTCAGAGACCCTCGCCATCACGAAGCGAATGAAACGCAGCCTGATCATCATCGCCTGCCAGCAGGAGCAGGAGAAGACCTATATTCCGGACGGCGCTATCAACGTGTGGTGGACCTCGCAGAAGAACGGCGCTCTGATGCTGTTGCTCGCCTATCTGCTGACGCGAAACAACGAATGGCGCGATCGCCCGCTGCGCATCATTCGGCCCGTTGCGCCAAAGGCTGATATCCAGAATATAGAGAAAGAGATGGGTGAACAGCTTTCTCTGGCCCGCATCGAAGCCGAGCTTGTCATCGTGCCGACCGAAACCGCCCTTGACGCTGTCCGCATCGCAATGCAACCGTCGGCCGTGCTCTTCGTTGGGTTCGAACTGCCCGACGAAGATTCCGATCCCTTCATTCCCCAGTTTCAGCCGATTGTCGATCTCCCCGGCGACGTAATTCTCGTCTACAACGCCGGCGACGTCTCCCTGGACGCATGACATGGTGGTCATCTGCAGTGGTTATGCTGCCTGTTCTTCAGCGATTCGGACCGTGGCATTGCATCTGACCTCACCTGCCTGAAACGCCTTCAGCAACCGTGAGGATTTGGGGGTTGTGGCCGGGGCGGTCGAGTTTGAGTTTGATCGCGCCGATGGTCTGGAGGTCTTTGGATTGGAGCGTCGTCGTGTCGTCGGTGGGCAGCAGGGCGGTGAGCTGGCCGGCAGCGGAACTGGCGGTGAAGAGATAGCCGCCGGGGATGGCCTGGAAGCCGGAGGTGCCCATGTATCCTTCGGCTGTCCTGTACGGGCGGTAGACGGTGATGAACTCCATGTCCTTCGCCTTCTGTGTCGTCCGGGCCGTCAGGTGCCACTCGCGCAGCGTGATCCTCGGACGCGGGTTGGGGTCGTATTCGTTGGTCTGTTCGAACGCCAGCGGGCTGCGGCAGTGCATGCTGATCGCGCAGCCGACGTTTCCGTGCTTGACGGTGACCATGCTTCCGCCGCCGATGTCGAATTCGTTGACGGCGTGGAGCCAGTACTCGAACGTCGAAGGCTCGCTCGTTCTCAAACGGTCGTAGACGACGATCAGGTCCGGCTTGACGAAGAGGATCGCGCGTTTGAACGACTCCACGCCCGCTTCAGACTCGTAGGCGTCGCCGGCGTCACCCACGACAACATCGATGGTTGGTGTTGTCTCAAACGCGGTGATCCGCCCCTGGGCGGTGGGGGTGTGCTTGCGCTGGCCCCGAGCGTTTACAGTGATACAGTTGGTCGAGCGCGTGCTCCACATCCAGTTCTGATGATGGTCGCTGCCATAGATGTCGCGGTAGCCCGAACGGATCAGCAGCCGCTGGCCATAGGCCCACAGCAGGAACGAGTTGTTCGCCTCGTAGCCGTGCGACTGTGTGCCGAACGGGCTGGACTTGAAGACCACCTGGACGCTCTCGGCGGCATCGGTGAGGTCGGTGTTGAGATAGGCCTGACCGGTGCCTGCGAACAGCCGCGAAGTCGGCAGGTCGTCGGGGGCCTCGGGTTGCACCGCAGGCAGCATGCCTCGGACAAAACCGATATAGCCTCCCGCCGAATCGGGGCCGCCGACCTGTTCGACGTACCATTGCCAGTGCGGGTTCTGGGCCTGCGCAGCCAGGACGGTCATCAGTTGCCGGTTCTGTGCGGCCGTGCGTCGGGCCGTCAGATCGCCGAAACCGCCGCCGACCTTGCCCGGCGGCATCAGGTACATCGCGTAGTACCCCACGTTCGAGAAGAAGGGCTTTCTGTAGACGTCGATGCCCATCGCCTCGCGCATGACGTCCGCCCACCAGGTGAAGCGGTTCAGGTAACTGGCCCAGTAAGAAACGCCTTCGTGCCAGCCGCCGTCGTCGTCGCTCCACACGGGATAGACGTTGAAGAACACATTGGTCGCGAACCAGACCCAATCCTCGGCACCATCGATCTCGCCCAAAAAGGCGATGCCGATCTCGCCGAGGAAGTGCCAGGCGCGATTCGAATGGCTTGCATAGGGTCGCCACAAGTGACGCGGGCAGAGGTGATCGTACATCTCGTCGCCGCGAACCTTCATCACATCCCGGCAAATCTGCTTCTCACCTTCGCTGAGCAGATCGTTGACGAAGCTGTAGGTTCGTGAGAAATAGTAGTTGTACGGCATACCCGCCTCGTCGTTGTAGCGGTAGCCGGTGCTGCCCTTCGGGTCCCACTTGGCGCATTCGAGCAGGATGCGTCTGGCCTCCTGGCCGTACTTCTCCTGTCCGCCGAGCAGGCGGGTGAAGGCAAGCGTCGCCGCGCTGTCGAGCGCCTTGATTGTATACGTTCGATTTCCCCACCACATGACGCGCCATTCCTCGCTCTTTCGTTCCATCTCCGGCGGGTACTTCGGCGGCTCGGCGGTGGGCGGTGGGTCGGCCAGGATCCGGTCGCACTGCCGGACGAGGGCCTCATATTCGGCCTTCATCTCGCCCTGGGCCAGCGCGCGGAGCCTGGGCAGATTCTC
>JAAYBA010000430.1 GCA_012719085.1 Planctomycetota bacterium | reverse complement strand
GCGACCAGCATCGTCACCGCCCAGTACGCCAGCAGGACCACGGCGACAACAATGGCCTGGGCCCGCCAGCGCGTGTGCATCACGATCAGCGCTGCGAAGAAATAGCACAGGCCGATTCGCTGCAGGACACCCGGCCAGCGCATCGTGGACCAGTTGAACTGGAGCAGTCCGTTCAGGATCATGCCAAGCAGGATCAGCACCACGGCCCGCTTGACAACGTGGAGGTGCAGCACCAGGGAACTCTGGCCGCGCTCCATTCGGCGCGAGAGTGAGAACGGCATCACCGCCCCCATCAGGAAGATGAAGAGAGGGAAGATCAGGTCCTCGAAGCGGAACCCCTCCCACACGACGTGCTGCAACTGCTGATGGATCGTCTCGGTGACCCGATGCGGCCAGACCTTCACGAGACTCTCAAAGAGCGTCCCGCCGCCGACGATCCAGAACATATCGAAGCCCCGAAGGGCATCGATGGAAAGAACGCGGCCCCGGCCGCTCGAACCCTGCTGCTCATCATCCATGACGTCTCCCCTCAAACGCGCGACACGTGGTTCGTTTACGACGGATGCCATCGATTTTCGATGTTTCAGAGGATAACACAATTCCCAGCGCGCATGCAACTTGTGGCATCCGGCCGTCCATCGTATACTTGCGTGCATGTCATGGCAATCACATATCCCTGAGAAATGAGAGGAGACACACCGTGGAACGACGAGAATTCCTGCGGACATCGTGTGCAACGGGCTTGGCGGCGCTGACGGCCGGGGCGACCGCCTACGGTCAGGACACTCCGCAAAAGCTCCCCGGCGAATCGGAGGTGGCCTACCGCCAGCGAATGGCCCGCTTGCTATCGCGCGAGTACTTCGAACTGCGGCGGTACGAGATCGAGACCGAGGCGCAGAAGGCCGGGTTCGACGCCTTCGCCAAAGAGGCCGCGATCCCCGCTCTGAACCGGGCGGGCATCAAGCCGGTCGGCGTGTTCTACCCGTGGGAGGGGCTCAGCCCGATCTATGTGCTGCTCGGCCACAAGTCGCCGTCTTCGTTCACATCGCTCACGCAAATGCTCTCGCAAGACGAGGAGTTCCTGCAAGCGGGCGCCGCCTTCCTGGACGCTCCGGCCAGCGCGCCGGCGTACAAGCGCATGGAGGTCCAGCTCATGGCCGCCTTCGAGGGCATGCCTCATCTGGAGACCCCGATCAAAGCGCCGGGTCGAGTGTTCCAACTGCGCACCTACGAGAGCCCCAGCGAGAAGACCGGCCTCAAGAAGATTGAGATGTTCAACATCGGCGAGATTGACATCTTCCGCAAGACGGGATTGAACCCGGTCTTCTTCGGCCAGACCCTGGCGGGCGAGAAGATGCCGAACCTGACCTACATGCTCGTCTTCAACAACATGGATGAGCGCCAGGCTAACTGGAAACGGTTCGGCAGCGACCCCGACTGGCAAGCCCTGCGGGCCATCCCGGAGTATGCCGACAAGGAGATCCTCTGCGGGATCACCAACCTGTACCTCAAGCCGGCCGACTACTCGCAGATCTGAACAACTCGGGAAGAATCTTCGCAGAATAAGCCCTTGTCACCCCGAGCGGAACGAAGTGCAGCCGAGGGGTCTGGTCATAGGCGATACGCGATTCTTATCGAGACCAGATTCCTCCGCTGCGGCCAGCCTTTGGCAGGCCTTCGGTCGGAATGACAAAGTCGTGGTTCGTGCCTTTCCCTGCGAGCGGCAGCAAAGAACCTGCCCATCAACAACTCAGTCGGGGCGGGGCAGAAACGTCACGGTTCCAATCTTATAGCGGCGGTGGCCGTCGTCACCATCATGAGGCAGCGCCATCGTCGGTGTCGCGTCGCGTTGGCCGACCGAGACGTAGAGATCGTAGACGCCCGGCTCGGTTGCCGGAGCGAAGCCGTAGGTTTTCTCGGCCACGATCAGGCGGGAGGTGAGGGTGTGCGTCGGCGCTTCTCCGGGCGGGCCAACCTCCAGATCGCGAACGTTGAATGATTCGTCGGCAAACGCCGCGACGACGCCCCCTTTGTCGTCTTTGAGCACAAAGCCGACGAAGCCGCCCGGATAGCACGGTGCCACGCCGGCGTTGGCCCAGGTCGTCTCGATCGTGAAGGGCTCGCCCAGGCGGACCTCTCGCGGAAAACTGATCTCGCGCAGTTGCAGGCGGTAGCCCATCCGGCGATTGATCTTGTCGATGATCTCGCGGTTCTCCTCCAGAAGAACGCGGGGCCACCAGTGGATCGACATGTAGCTGGCATGGTACTCCTCCACTGACTGCAGCAGCAGCGAGCCGTCTCCCCATGCGCCGCGAGCCTTGGACGAACCGTAGTGCTCGTGTTCCAGAACGACGGGCAGCCTGGGCCAGAAGGCCTGGGCCAGCTCGGCGTGGAACCACGAATGCGGTGGAGGCTGCACGCAGATGCTGTCGTCGCGCAGCGTGACGCCCTTCGACAGCGCGTAGTCGGTGATCGGAAGATGCGCCCCCGGCTCCTGCGGACCGGCGAAATCGTCGCTGATCGCCAGCAGTGTCCGCTCGAAATGCTTGCAGTAGAGATCGACGTGGGCTTTCCGCGCGTCGAGATCGAACGGCAGCTTCGAGCTGGCCCAGGAATGCCCCTCGCCCCAGACACCGAACGAGCCGATGTCGATGAACGCGACGTTCGGGTTGCCGTCGTATCGCTTCGCCAAGGCCGCCAGGAAACGATCCAGCTTGTCGAGAAAGACCGGGTCCTTGTAGTCGGGCTCCCAATAGGGCCCGTTCGGATCGACGCCCTTGCCCACAGTAAAGTCGTAGCCCTTGGCGCCGGCGTCGTGGACCCACTGCGGCGTCGCCCAGCGCATCCAGGATTCCGTGCTGCTGATCCGTAGCGCGATCTGCTTGCCCTTGTCGATCCAGCGCTGGGCAGGCGTGTCGAGCAGCGACCAGTTGAACCGCCCTTCTTCCGGCTCCAGAAACGACCACGGGACGCGCAGATACGCGCACGACAGACCCGGAAAATCATCCAGCGTATCGGACGGCGCCAGCCTGGACCCGTAGTTCGTGATGATGTTCGAGTAGAAGTGCATCGTCCAGCCCATCTGAGGATTGACAAGGGCCCGGCCATGATCGACGGGCCGGACCATCTGCCGCTCCCCCGCTCGGACACATGGGTTCAGTAGGATCACCAGGACGGGAACCAGCCGAGCTACGCGCGTATTCATGGACCTTTTCCTTTCGCTGGGTTGCGAAACTTGCCGTTCATATTAACATCGTCGCCACGACTCATGGGACGGTCAACAGGAAAACGCCTCGTGCGCGAGGAAAGACGGCCTGTTTCTCCCCGTGTCAATCGGGTACACTGGCCGCGTAGCCACCCGTCAGAAAATCGCACCACTGGACACAAGGAGCACGAACAATGGAGATCGCACACATCAGGTACTGGACCCTCACGTGGATCGGCGTCATGGTCCTCGCAGGACTATGCTCGTTCGGCGACATCGCCTACGCCCAGGGGACATCGTCATCGGCAGCGGACGATACCGTCAACGTCCGCCGGTTCGGGGCCGTCGGCGACGGCAAGACGGACGACACCGCCGCGTTTCAGAAGGCGCTTGACGCCACCGGGCAGACCGGCGGCGGGACCGTGTACGCGCCGCGTGGCAACTACTTCTTCGCCGGCCATCTGAACGTGCCCAACGCCGTGACGCTGGCGGGCCTGTGGCCATCGGTTCCCGCCCACAACGGCCTGCGGGACGCCGGCCTGCCCAAGCCCACCGACGACGGAACGACGTTTCTCATCACCGAGGGGGCGGGCCGAGAGGATGGTCCCGCCTTCCTCACACTCAACACCAACAGTACGCTCAAAGGCGTCGTCCTTTACTATCCCAACCAGAACGCGGACGCCGAGCCGACACCGTACCCCTGGGCCATTGCCATGCGGGGCAAGAACTCGGCGGTGCTGGCGGTTGAGATGCTCAACCCCTACAACGGGATCGACGCGACCCGAAACGAACGGCACCTCATCCGCGACGTGCACGGCCAGCCGCTGCGACGCGGTATCCTCGTCGATTCCATCTACGATATCGGGCGCATCGAGAACGTCCACTTCAATCCGTGGTGGAGCATGAAGCCCAGACTGTTCCAATGGCAGATGGCCAATGGCGAAGCCTTCCTCTTCGGTCGCTCGGACTGGCAGTACGTCTACAACACCTTCTGCTTCGGCTACAAGGTCGGCTATCGGTTCATCAAGAGCGACAGCGGCGTTTGCAACGGCAACTTCCTCGGCATCGGCGCCGACGACTGCCACACGGCCCTGGTCGTCGACCAGTGTGCCCCCTTTGGCCTGCTGATCACCAACGGCGAGTTCGTTTCGTTCCACGGGCCGGACCCCACCATGATCGAAGTCGGAAAGGACAACACAGGAAGCGTGCGTTTCGTCAACTGCGCCTTCTGGGGACCGTGCAATCAGATCGCAAAGATCGCCGGGACCGGCACGGTCGGCTTCGGCGACTGCACCTTCACTCAGTGGGGAGGCAAGGATGGTACGCGACCGGCGATTCAGGCACAGAATGGCACCGTCCTCGTTCGCGGCTGTGAGTTCCGGCAGGACCGACCGCAGATTCAGCTCGGCAGAGACGTTCGCCGCGCCGTCATCACCGGCAACATCTTCACGGGCGCCCAGCGCATCGTCAACGAATCCGAAGGCAACGTGCAAATCGGCCTCAATAGCAGTGAATAATCCAAACAAAGCCAACCGGGCCCGTGCTGGAATGGCACAGGCCCGGTGGATCATGCAAAACCATCGTATCAAGCAGGGACGCTACCGGTCGCCGGCCAGGTAGCGGACTTCGCCGGGCGACAGGGCCCGGCTGTAGATCACGAAATCATCCAGCGAGCCGCCGAAGTAGGCATCGACGGCATACTGCGAACGGCCCAGCCAGTTCTGCGTCGTGTTGCCCAGATCGGTCGGCAACGTCTCGGTGGCACCGCTGGCCACCATGGTCCCATCGACATAGATCTGCACGGTCATCGTGGCACTGTCGATCACGACCGCCAGGTGATGCCAGCCGTCCGTCGAGAGTTCGTTCGGCGTATCGACGACGGATTCAGCGTCACCGCCGGCGGCAGGCGTGATCCCAAACCGGACGGGACCAGATGGAATCCGCGGACACAGGAACATGTAGCCGGCCGTATTGCTCGTACCGAAGTCGAAGACCCGCTGCCAGTCACCACCGGTGTTCGGGAAGCTCACCCAAGTGGCAAACGTCGAATCGGTCAAGGTACTCAGCAACGGACCGATGGGCAGTTCGACGTAGTCGGC
>JAAYBA010000429.1 GCA_012719085.1 Planctomycetota bacterium | reverse complement strand
GCCGGAGTCGCCGTCAGACGGAGCGTCTGTCCCTGCGGCTGGTCCACCTCAACGGCCACCGAGACGTTGTCCATGGGCTCGAAGCTCTCATCACGCACACGAACCCGAAGCCGCATGGCATCGTTGGCCCCATCGGGCATGTCGGAAGACTCCAGCGTAATCGGTCCGGGCACGTCCGCCACCAGCCATCGCAGCGTCTGCCGCCAGAACTTGTCCATGTCTTCGCGCGCTTCGGGGCTCTGCATGCCCCACCGCCAGATGTCACCGACCGTCAGTGCGGCGCTGCGTCCATGTCCTACGCGCTGTGCGATCAAGGCGGGCAGCCCCTCCTCGCTGTCGCCCCCAATCGTCACGACGGTTCGCGCTGCGGCCTTGGTCGAACGGACGCGATTGAGCACGCGAAAGTCGGGCATCTGCGTGAGGCGCTCGCGCTCCGCCTGTTCGTTGTCATACAGCCGGGTCCAGGGTTCCAGCCAGCCATCGCGCGTCAGGGCCATGCGAATCGTTGGGATGGTGACGTTCTCAGGCATTCGGTCGAGGTACACCGGTAGAATGCTGCCGATCGGCGTGCGGTCGAAGCCGCCTTCCCGGAAGGCATCTTTGCCCCCCAGCATGAAGAACCCGCCGCCGCGCTCCGTAACGAATCGGTGTAGCAGGTCCATCTGGTCGTGCGTGAAGAACGCCGCCTCGATGTCGTCCAGGATCACAGCGTGATAGCCGAACAGCAACTCTGCTGTCTTCGGAAATCCCTCCTGAAGCTCGGCCGCATCGCGCGTGTTCAAGCGGACAAGCACTGGCTGGTCGTACTGCTCCGTCTCCTCCCGATCCTGGTTGTCGAAACCGCGATAGAGCGGATTGCTCTGCTCGCCCGAGCGCCCGCGCCAGTCGTATTTCGGCTCGCGCCGCGCCACACGGATCAGACCGACCATCTGCACCTGATCGTCCTCACTGACGGCCCGCTGAAGGAACTTGTACTCCCAGTTCGGCCGACCGGCCACATACAGGATTCGATACGGGCCTTCACCGCGATCCACGACGACGGTCCATGCGTTGTTGGCGAGTGTCGCTTCGGAATGGGACGCCGTCGGATCGGAAGCGTCGTCCGTGAGCACTCGGGCCACACGGACCTGATAGAACAGAATGCCCGCTCTGCTCGGACGAACGCGAAAGCGAAATGCCTGCCTCTCGTCGTTTTTGCTCGCCTTCCAGGTCTGGCGTTCGACCAGGCCACCCGACTCGTCGGTCAGCTCGACGGCGACAGTCTGCCCGGCAAATCCGGCGGCCTCGATGTCGGCCTGCACGATGACGGGGGCATCCTCGAACGCTGTCTGACTGACCGAAACGTTGGCCACCGAGAGGTCTTTGCCGGCTCGATCTCGGCCGATGACGACAGGATAGATCGGCGGCGAGCCCGACGGATCGGCTGATGGGGCAAGCCCATCGGTGGCGTTGCCGTCGGTCATCAGCAGCACGCCGGCAAGCGGGCGGTCCCGGTATCGCTCGGCGACCGCTTGCAGAGCGGCGCCGATTGTGGAAGCAGTGCCTTCGAAGGTCAGCTCCGAGAAATCCGAGGTGCGGCGCAGCCGGGAATCGCAAGTGTACATCCGAAGCTGGAAGCTGTCGGCCAGGGCCGCCAGCCAATCGGCCCTCGTGACATCCAGAGCGTCGCGAAGGATTTCGCCGCGCGTTCGGTCCGAGCCGGGGTCCCGGATGTTCATGCTGGTGCTGTTGTCGGCGATCACGACGAACAGATTGGCGCCGGATTTGGCGCGCCGACCACTCCAAAGCGGTTCGATCAGACACGTCGTCAGGACGAAGATGCCCAGCAGCTTTGCGACGAAGGCGATTCTCCCCGCCGGGTCGTTGCGCGGACTGCGCCGGTACGTCCAGACCAGCAGCCCCGTCGCCGCCAGCGCCAGAATCGCCGCCGGCCAGACCCAGACCGTCTGCGGGATGGTGACCGTCGCCAACAGTCTCATCGCGCCTCCCCCCCGAGGTTCTCGAAGTAGGTGCGGACCAGTTCGCGAAACTTCTCGGGCACCGGGTCGCGGTCGAGGGGGACCAGGGCCTTGTCCGACTCAAGCTGCGCGAGCCTGTCAGCGAGCCGCTCTCGCAGTTCGGCAAGAGGCTTCATGATCTGACGGGCCACAAGGTCCCACTGCGGCTCTTTGCCATGGCGCACGAATTCAGTCCGCACGGTGCGCGCTCGGTCCCGGACCCGGGCCACGTCCTCGCGGAGGTCGCGCTCGGTCAGCATCTCCTCCACATCGCGGAGTCGGTCGGACCACTGGCGATAGTCGCCGCCGGTGAGCGGTCCCCGGGCCTCGTCGCTCCGCCGGTCGGACGACTCGCCTGCCCGCGCGGTCCTGGCGTCTTCGTCCTGCGGGCGCTCTGCATCACGCGGCGCGCCCGGCTGCCGTCCTGTCTCCTCGTCGCTGGCCGGATCGGCCTGGGACGGTCTCCCCGCACGAGCGGTCTCCTCGCTAACCTGCTCGATCAGTTCATCGAGTTGCTGCCGGGCCAGCCGCAGTGATTCGGCCTCGTCGCCCAGCACGCCCTCAGCGGCCTCTTCGACGCCTTCGCGAAGCTCGCGGATTCCCCTGGCCGCCCGTCTCTCGATCTCCTGGGCCTCGGGCAGGAAATTTCGCTCTAGCAACTGGCCCGTGGCTTCGAGGGCCCGGTCAAGATTCTCCGTGCTGGCCTGGCGAAGCGTGTCATAAAGTCTGCGCGAAAGGACCGGTTCGGCGACCTCCGCCTGATCGCTCACGTCTCTCATCTGCTCGATCAACTCTTCGATCTCTCTTCGCTGTTGCTGAACCTGCTCGGTCAAGCCGCCATCGGCTGTATCGCCGTCGGCGAGCGTCCTGCGGCCCGAGTCCTGTTGCTGCTCCATCTGCTCGGCAATCCGGTCCTGCCGCTGGTCAAGCTGCTGGGCGCGATCGCGCATGTCGCGCATCTCCTCGGAGAACCGACTCGATGTGTTGCGGCGAAACTCATCGCGCATCTCTTCGAGTTGCCGCTGAGCACGGGTGGCTGATGTAATGGCCTGTGAGACCCTGCCTTCTTCAAGGTCCTGAGCCGACTGTTGGATCTGTGAGCGCGAATCGTCGAGTTGCTGCCGAGTGTCGGCCATTCGTTGGCGGTTCTGCGACTGGTCCATCCTGGCCTGAAGCTCGTCCACGTCGCGCAGGGCTTCGAGTTGCTCGTCCCGCAAACGCCTGAGCTCCCGGAGGATTTCCTGCTGCTCCTGCTCGTTGCGGGCCTGCCGCAGTGCGGCCTCGGCCTCTCGCAGCCGCTCGCTCATGTCGTTCTGTCGCCGGGCAAGATCGCCAAGCCGATTGAGCACCTGAAGGTCTTCCCGCTGGGCCGTCTGCCGTTGCGATTGGGCGCGACGTTCGGTTTCGTAGCGGTTTTCCTGCTCGGTCAGTTGCAGTTGCTGCAACTGCTGCTGGGAGCGGGCCGAACCGGGATCACTGCCACGATCGGAGTCTTGTCCTCGTGCAACCTGATGTTCGCGCTGTCTGAGCTTGAGCAGTTCCTGGTAGGCCGCCTGCTCGGCATCCAGTGCGTCGAGTAGGGACGAGGCATGCTTTGCCCCTGCCAGGGTCAGATGATTCACGGCGTCGGTCATGTGCTCGGCGGCTGCCTGGAGGGCCTGGCCGGCGGAGGGGTCTTCCGCTTCGGCCAGTGCCGATTGGGCTCGCTCTAACGCATCGGCCTGTGACTGGCGAACGACATCGAGATCGTCGGCGCGGTCGCCGAGGTTGCCGGAGAGGTCGGTCTGCTGCTTGATGTTCCAGGTGGCGATGATGATCTGCTTCTGCATCTGGATCAGTTCTTCTGTCTGGCGGCCCTGCTGTTGCCCGTCCTGATTCTGCTGCTGTTGCCGGCTTTGTCGGTCCTGGAACGACTGGTTTTCAATGAAGACCTCATCGAAGGGACGAATCTCAGCGAAGTAGATGTCGCTGGCGGTCCGGCGAGGGTTGCCATCCGGCCCCACGTCGTCGGCCCAGAAGTAGTATGTCAGCAGTTGATCGGGCACGGCCCCCAACTCTTCGAGGGCCAGCAGGTACTGAATCGTCCCGCTGGGCGAGAGCGAGGAGTTGCCCAGCGCGATCTCGCGGCTCTGCACGCCGGCAAGAGCGTATGTCAGTCCGAAATTGGTCACGCTGTAATCGTCGGAGACCTCCGCCTGAAGGTCCAGCTCTTCGAGAGCAGACGCGGCAACATCACGATTGGGGAACACCGGCTTGACGTCCGGCGGCAGGTTCTTGTGGACGTCGATCGCAAAGCGCGGAGGGAACTCGTTTTCCAGACCCTGGGCGTCGGCTACAAGCAGTTCGTAGCGTTCGCTGTTCTCGGCCGTGAAAGACGTTGTCAGAATGTTCGGAACCTCGGCGTCAACGCTCAGAGCCAGGGCAATGCCTGTCCGGGGAGCCAGACGCGCCGTCGCAACCGGTTTGTTCAACGTGAACGTCAGCGTGATGTGCGATCCCTCGACCACGCTGATCTGGCGCGTGTCATGGATGGTCTTCTCGGGCAGGTTCGTATAGGCCGGGAAGACGATCTTCGCGTCGGCACGCACCAGTCGCGGGCGGTCATGGACGTGGATCTTGTAGTTGCCGCTTCGCCGGCCGTCGTATTCGACGTGATAGAGCAGGTCGGATCGAACGTCCTGAATGACGCCACCGAACACGGCGTCATCCACACTTCGAGTCAGCAGAACCCGTTGTTGTGCCTGTCCGTCCGCACCGTAAGAGAGGCTGACGTCCGACGGAACCTGTCCGTCGAATCGTGCGACGATCACCACGGGACTTCCGGCCTCGACGGTGGTGTCGCCCGGCGTGATCGTCACGTCGTAGCCTCTGGACGCCAGGATACTGGGGCGGCCCTGCGGCAGCAAAGACATCGAGGGCAGCATCTGCGAGAACACAGCGACCAGGAGCAACAGGGCCGCAATCCAACTTGCGTGGGCCAGCGCCACGGTCCTTGGCGGAGTGCTTTCGAGCCAGTCATGGTTCGTCGCATGAACGACGGCCTCCCTGAGCACCTGCGTCTGGAGGTAGCCCAGTCGGCCGCCCGGACTCTGTGGCTTCTGCTCGATGGCGGCTAACAGGAGGGCCCTGAGATCGGGGTGGTGCCGTTCGATGTCCCGCGCGATGGCCTGGTAGTCGGGTCCGACACGCTCGCATCGCCAGAAGGCGATGATCGTCGCCACAACGACGGCAATACCCCACAGAACCAGGGCAAAGGGCAGTCTCCAGCCCCAGAGCCAGGCGGCGCCAATCAGCACCAGTCCTATGAGGGCGGTGATGAGCCAGTGGAGCGACAGACGCCGTGCGAGGTCGAGACGTCTTCGGCGCGTCACGATCGGTTCGAGTTGTCTACGAAGCGAATGCTCGATCATGGCTGGGCCCCCTGAGACTCTGTCGCCGGTCGGGTCAGCCGGCCCGCCAGCCAAATCTCCATCAGCAGCACAACCGAAGCGGCAACCAACACCCACCGCCAGAGCTTCTGCCGGCTTTCGGTTTCCACCAACCCTCTGTGAATCGTGGTCTTCGCAACCTGTCCGATGGCAGCCGGCCCCGGCGTCTTCATGGAGAGCCCCAGCCTCTCCAGATTCTCGAAGGGCATCGGATCGGTCCGGCTCTCTGAGACGGCCACGTTGACCGCAAACCACGTTGTCTCGCCGGCGGATTCGACGCCATAGATCCCGGGCAAGTCCGTCTGGATGAACGTATCGACGCCGGCGTCAAGGGCAACCGCCGCGCCGTCGGGTTTCCGAACTCGTGCGTCTCTTTGCGGGCCGGCCGGACCGGTCACAGGCACCGGATCGCCGACAACGTACTGTGCCTGCGTCCCCATTCGGACGCCGCCGTATTCGAGGATGCTATAGAGCAGCGGAACGAACTTCGACGAGAGGGCCAGATCGCTGTCGGCCGGATGCCAGCCGCCGGTGAAGACAAGCAACGCCCCTGAGCCGACCGGCACTTCAAACCACGCCGGATCGTTGCTGTCGTACCAGGCCAGAACGCGGGCATTGGCCAGGCCGGCGAGATCGACGCGACGATGTCGCCAGAAGTGGACCTTGGTGAAGTCGCCGAAGCGCGGATCGGAGAAGGCCGACAGCACAGGATGGGCGAACTCCATTCGTCCGAGCATCGCGTATCGATCGGTGTCCGCCTCCTGCAATTCGATGCGGCCGCTGCCTGTCAGGGCCGACAGCATTGTAGCGGCCTGAGCCGAAGGCATGACCAGAAGGATGGTTCCACCGGTTTCGATGTGTCGTCGAAGGATCGCGAGGTCTTCCGCACCGGTCACGTCGGTTGTGACGATCAGATGCGCCGTCACAACTTCGTCCACACGCAGTGCCCCATCGCTCCGGCGACTCGTCACGCGGGCATGGAGTGCGCTCGTGACACCGAATGCTTGACGCAGGTAGAACAGCATGCCCTGCGGGTCGTTAGGGTCGTCGCGGCCGATGTAGAGAATGTCAATCGGCTGTTGCAGACGCGGCGCGATGTGGAGCGTGTTGTCGAAGTCGTGATCGTCGCCGGTCAGGATGAGGTGATGGATGGCCGAAGGGTCGGACGGCGGTGGGACCTGGACGACGTGACTTGTGCCCGGCGGCACGTAGATCTCCGTCCTTGCGTCATGGGCGTCCCACTGCAATTGGAACTGCTCGGTGGTCGCTTCGGACGAGTTGCTCACACGAATGCGGAAGGCCTCGTTGCCGTCCGGGCTTGCCAGACGATCGCGCTCGGCCACCCATTCCAAGGTGGCGTTGGTCAAGCCACGCGGGTCAACGAGGCGGACGACCAGTTCCGTTGTAGCGGGCCATTCGTACGTGTGAAGCGCATCGAGGCGACTTCCCTGTTGCATGTCGCCGATCAGCACGATCTGTCGCGGTCCAACCGGCTGCTGGTCGTCGTGGACTTCGTCGTCCTCGACGGCTTCGGCCGCGGCCACGAGGGCCCGGCCCAAGTCGGTTGCCGCCCAGCCTGGTGACAAATCCGAAAGGCAGTCCATCACCGCCGCAGCGCGTTGCGACACGTCCAGACCGGCCCACTGCTCGAAGCCGATCTGTATGCGCGCACTTCGGTCGAAAGTCATCAGGCACAGGCGATCCATCGGTTCGACATCGCGCAGCACCGAGCGGACTTCGTCGATGGCCTGGCCCCAGAGTCCGATGCGGCGCATCGAGGCGCTGGTGTCGACGAGCAGAACGACCCGCCGGCCCGCGCGCACGACGGTCTCAGGTTCCTGCCGGGAGAGCAGAGGGCGGGCGAACGCCACCGCCAGAAGGATCAGCAGCAGGCAGCGCAGGATCAGCAGCGGCAGATTCTCCACCCGGCTGCGATTCCGCAGACGCGGCGCCGTCGTCCGCACGAACATCAGCGAACTGAACGTTACGCGCTTCCGCGTGTGGCGGCGGATCATGTGCAGGACGATCGGCACGCCAATCGCAGCGATCCCGGCCAGGAGCAGTGGATAGAGAAAGCTCATGTCCTCCTCCCGGCGCGGGAGCCCTGCGCCCGTCGGACCTGTTGCTTGTGGCGGCGCATCCGGTCCTGCAGGAACTCCAGCAGGGCCAGGTCGAACGGACGGTCCGTTGCGAACAGATGGTAATCGATCCCCAGGCGCCGGCACGCGGTTCGGGCCTTGTCGAGATGCGCTTCGAGCATGCGCTTATACCCCTTCTGCGCGGCGGGTGGATCGACGTACATGTCACGACCCGATTCGAGGTCGCGGAAGAGGGCGGGCG